>DASVZE010000130.1:0-7957 GCA_036391775.1 Chloroflexota bacterium
CACCTCATCCAGGAAGGGGGCGGCCAGATCATCAACATCACCAGCGTGATCGCCCTGAGCGGGAATATCGGGCAGGCAAACTATGCCGCGTCCAAGGCCGGTATCATCGGCTTCACCAAGACTCTGGCCCTCGAGTTCGCCCGGAACAACATCACAGTCAACTGCGTTGCGCCGGGCTTCATCGAAACCGACATGCTCTCCAAAGTTCCGGATGAATACAAGGAGAAGATTCTCCAGCGTATCCCCCTCCGCCGCTTCGGCACAGCAGAGGACGTGGCCAAGGCGGTTCGGTTCCTCTGCACCGATGGTGACTACATTACCGGCGAGGTCATCAGCGTCAACGGAGGCGTATACATGTAGCTACCCTACTCCTCGCGAAAGAATTTCTCGGCGGCTATCTATCGTGCATTCAGACCCGGCCGGCCAGATTGTCATCCTGAATGGGGCACCTCGGTCCGGTAAATCCAGCATCGCGGCTGCCATCCAGGAGTCTTTCGATGGCGTCTGGATGAACCTGGGAGTTGACTGGTTCATGCGGATGACGCCGACACGTTATCAGCCGGGGATTGGTCTCCGGCCAGGGGTCCAGCGACCGGACCTCGAGCCGCTCGTCGTGTCGCTCTATGGCGCTCTGTACGGCTCCATTGCGGCCCACAGCCGCATCGGGTTGAACGTGGTGGTAGATGTCGGTCACCACGACGCCTATTCGGTGCCCCGAGGAATTCTTCTCGATAGCGCCCGCCGCCTCAAGGGACTCCCGGTGCTCTTCGTCGGCGTGCACTGTCCCATCGCAGTCATTATGGAACGCCGCAGGACCACGTGGGGAGTAGACGGCAATGACGACGGCTCAATTCCCGCGCCGGTACGCCTCTGGCAGGACGCGGTGCACGAGCCAGGCATTTATGATCTGGAGGTCGACACCTCTCAGATGAGTGCCGAGGCGTGTGCCGATACCATACGGAAGCGCCTCGAGAAGGGTCCCGCACCCTTTGCCTTTGAGTATCTGCGCAGTCTGGCCGGTTCTACAGACGGAGCTTTGTGATGCCGGATGTCTCGCAACCGGCTTCTTTACCCATTGGTATATTTGATGTATCGAGCGGCCGCTCATCTTCGGCACTGACGGTGCATGACGTCTCATGAATTCTCCGGACTATAAGGCGGCGGCTGACCTGGTCGGCGAATGGCTCTTGGGGACTGTTCGGCGCGGACCCACAGGATGGTCATGGCCGGCTCAACCAGACGTCTCCAGCGATGCCAGCCCCACTCTTTATAACGGGATCGCAGGTCCTCTATTGTTCTTCGTCGAAGCGTATCGAACCGACGGCGACAAGCGATGGCTCGAGGCCGCCAGAGGCGCAGCCTCCTGGATGTCCCACCACCTGGCGCAGACCGCGTCCGGATGGGCCGGCTGTGGTCTGTTTACCGGAATTGGAGGCTGGGCGGTCGTTCTGGACGAGCTTGCGTCCGTGTCAGGTGATGACGGGATACGTCAGCAGGCCGCCACCGTGGTCGCGGCCATCATGGATCGCGCTGCCGAAGCAGAGGGGGGACGCCAGTGGCATGAGCTTACCGAAATCATCTGGGGAACGGCCGGCATCGGATGTATTTTGCTCACGATCGGGCGCGACTATCAGGGAAACCAAGCGCTGGAGCTGGCGGCCAGGGCGGGAGATTGGCTCATATCCCGGGCCGAAGAAGTCCCCACCGGAGGGGTCCGCTGGTCTCTGGGCGAAGGCTTCCATCGAAGACGCCCGGGCCCGGATCCACACTTCCCGAACTTCGCTCACGGAACCGCCGGAATCTCCTTTCTTCTCGCCCGCCTGGCTCAGGAAACTGATGAGGAACGATTCCTGGAGGCTGCAACAGGCGGCGCGGAATGGATTCTTTCGATCGTCAGGACCGACGACGACACGTGCGCAGCCTACCACCATGAACCCGATGGGGTCGATCTCTACACCCTTGGCTGGTGCCACGGTCCACCGGGGCTTGCTTGGTTGTTTCGCCAGCTTGAGATCACGACTGGTGATGCTTCCTGGCGGACCTGGCTGCGTCGAGCGGCCCGCACCGACCGTATCAGTGGGATCCCCGAGCAGAAGGAGCCGGGGTTCTGGGACAACGTGGCACGATGCTGCGGCTCGGCCGGCGTGGCCGAGTTCTTCCTGGACCTTCATCGACTCGAAGGCCAGGACGACGACCTGGCCTTTGCCCAGACACTGGTTGATGATCTGCTGAAACGAGCGATCGTCGACGAAGCCGGAATGCGCTGGTCGAACTATGAGTACCGCAAAGACGAGCCTCATCTCCCGCCCGAAACGGGCTACATGCAAGGTGCTTCTGGGATTGGTTCGACCCTGCTTCGTCTCCATCGTCACCTAAACGGAGACCACTGGACCGTGCGGTGGCCTCATGCGCCCGAGTGGGAACCTGCCTGAGTCAGGACCTGCCTCATCCGTGGCCACAAACCCAGCGTAAGGAGGTGCCATCGTGTCTTGTCTATGGCCGCCATTCCAGGTCTAGGGAACTGCAGAGGTAGCTACTGACTTTCCGGTGCATACTGCTGTACCAGATGACGGAGGTCCATCCATGATTCGCCGAGCTGATAATGCCGCAGACGATCCGGGGAACGGTCTATCAGTCCCGGGGGACCGTAAATGGCCATGAGGGCAAGGATGTAGAGACGTGCGAAGGGTCGCCTGATGCCGGGCTTTGCCTCGCGAATCCCAAAGCCGAGACGTGCCAAGGCGCGGTAGACAACAGTTTCCGGCCAGACTGCCCGAATGTCGGAGGGGAACACGCCGGCTTCCACCATGCCGGCCAGGGTGGTCAGGTCGCTGGCAGTGCGCCGTGTCACCTCTCGGGCAATGCGGTGCGAGCTTTCCTCAGACCCCACGATATGTGCCAGCACGTTGTTATCCCAGTGCAAACAGATGATCCGGTCGCCGGGCTGGACAGGAGGACACAGCGGGAGGGGGCGCGTGCCGCGAGGAAGCCGAGCGATCTCATACCGAAGCACGCCACACGCTTGCAACGCACGTATCTCGTGGCCTCGCTCTAGCATGCGCTCCGCAAAGGCAAAAACATAGAGGATTCCGGTGGGCCGGCCATATCCCGGTCTCCCGCGCCCCATGCGCGAGAGGAAGAAGACAAATGTCACCAGGACACGTTCGAGATGCTCGAGGATCTTTAGACCGAAACTTGCCAGATGATCGTGGAGCTGTCGCACTTTGGTGCCTCCCCCCACGCGTACAGTATCAATATGAAAATCCCTGGAGCCACACATTGAGGAAGAGAGAGCACGATGCATGATCAGCACTGGCAGGAGTTCGCAGGCGAGTACTATTTCTTACCGCAGGAGCATGTGCTCTTTGGCGCCGATAGCGTAGAACGATTGGCGAGCGAAGTAGAGCGTCTCGGTGTCCATCGGGCGCTGATCATCACCGGGCAGACGCTGGCCCGGCAAACCGGTGTCGTGGACCGCGTGGCCGCAGCACTGGGCCCCCGGCACGCTGGGACGGTCGACAACATACGCCAGCACACACCACGCAGCGCAGTTGACGCTGCAGTTGGAGACGTACGCCGCCTGGGCGCCGATGTGCTGGTAAGCGTGGGCGGTGGTAGTCCGATCGACGCGGCAAAGGCCGTGGCGCGGACCCTCCTGGAGTCCGAGGGGACGATGCCCGCCCAGATTGCTATACCCACGACCCTCTCGGCAGCAGAGTTTTCTCACCGGATCGGCGTGACCGACGAAATCACGCGCAGCAAAGTCGGCATGGAAGATCCACGAACGGTGCCACGGACGGTGATTCTCGACGCGACGCTGACTGTCCCCACGCCGGAACGACTCTGGATCTCTTCGGGGATCCGCGCCCTTGACCACGCCGTAGAGACCCTCTACGCGCCGGGCACGCACCCCATAGAGAGTGTGTTGGCCCGGGAAGCGATTCGCGACCTGTTCGCGTATCTTCCGCGCTCGCACCGCCACCCCGACGACCTCGATACGCGCACACGGCTACAGCTGGCGGCCTGGATGAGCTTCTTTGGCGAGGTCAACACGCCGATGGGTCTCAGCCACAATCTGGGGCGCCGGATCGGAGCAACCTACGACGTGCCGCACGGCATCACCTCCTGCATCACCCTGCCCCACGTGATGCGCTTCGAGGCCACGACTCATGCTGCCGCCCTGGCTCCAATCGCTCGCATGCTAGGGCGCGCCACAGATGAGACGCCCGATAATGTCGCCGCGCTCAGGGCGGCCGACGCCGTGGCCCAGCTTATCGCGGTATTGGGCCTTCCCGGGCGATTGAGTGAGGTCGGTATTAGCGCCGAGTCGATCCCCGCCATCGCGACGGCTACTGTGGGCGACAGTCCACAGCGGCCACGGATAGAGCAATTGCTACGCGAGATGCTATAGACCTACGGCAATGATCCTGCACACAGCGGGCTCTTGAAGCTTGCCAGGACATTGCAGCTGCTTTTCCGCATCCAATCGTCTGTTTTGCTCCCAGGATGGAGACGAGGATCTTCAAAGCGTAACGCGGGATACTGGAGCATGCGGATCTTTTGCGTATGGCCTTGAACGACTCGCGCTACGAGGTTGTACCGATCGGGTGGGTCGAGTCGCCGCTGATCCGGCGAAAGCAAGCGCCGAGACAAGGTGACCAGGGCGCGCCACCCGCCTGGCTCGTCTTCGAGCCCGATGTTGCCGAAGGGATCCGCAGTCTACGCGTCGGCGACCGCATCATCGTTCTCACGTGGCTGGATCGAGCCCACCGGGACGTACTCAGCACCCGGCGCGGTGGCGATCCCGACAGCCCTTTGTTCGGTGTTTTTAGCACCCGTTCGCCCGATCGGCCGAATCCGATCGGCCTTCATCGGGTCGAGATCCTCGCCATCAACGGTCTACGAATCCAGGTAAGCAATCTCGAAGCGCTCAACGGCACACCGATCGTCGACGTGAAACCGGTCCTGGATCCGACCATGGAGCGATAGCCGGATTTCGCTCATCGGTTTCGTAGACGCCGGCTCTTGTCGTGCAACAACTCTCTAGCGAAAACTCTCCAATAACGTCGACAGCTGATCTGAGCCCGGACACAGCTTTTCATAGGGGACATTGACCAGCGGGGTATGCGGTGTTCCGTTGATCTCGTGCATGTCACGGACCGACTCGTCGACGTAGAGCAAGCCCGTTACCACTTCACCGGATCCCTGGCGCTCCATCAGGTAGTCGGCAACGGCCTCCCGATCCGTGGGATCGTAGCTTTCCGGTACAGATCGGAAGCGCACGACATCGCCACTGTGCATCATGATATTGGCCGCGCCATTCGCCGGAATGTCGGCAGTGATCTCTTCCTGCACCGGCACGAAATCGGTCTCGGTCACCTTGAGCTCATGCTGGCGAGTATAGAGGTAGCTCTTGGTCGATCCTTCGTGGTCGTTGAAGGTGACGCAGGGCGAGATGATGTCGAGCAGGGCAAAACCTCGATGCGCGATCGCTGCCTTGAGGATGGGGATCAGCTGCGTCTTGGCTCCGGAGAAGCTCCGCGCCAGGAAAGTGGCGCCCAGGCTCAGACCCAGCAGGATGGGATCGATGGGCGCCAGCAGGTTCGCTTCGCCGCGTTTCGCTTTGGACCCGACATCGGCCGAGGCGGAGAACTGACCCTTGGTCAAGCCATAGACGCCGTTATTCTCGATGACATACACCATCCGCAGATTACGGCGGATGGCGTGACAGAGATGCCCCAGTCCGATTGACAGCGAATCTCCATCTCCGGAAACGCCAATGTAGATCATCTCGCGATTTGCCGCGCTGGCGCCGGTGGCAATGGTGGCCATGCGGCCATGTGCCGAATTAAAGCCATGCGCCCCGTTGACGAAGTACGCCGTGGTCTTTGAAGAACACCCGATGCCGCTGAGCTTGGCGATCATGTGAGGTGGCACCGACATCTCCCACAGGGCGCGCACCAGGGCAGCCGTGACCGAGTCGTGGCCGCAACCGGCACAGAGAGTCGACATTCCCCCCTCGTAGTCCCGCATAGAGAGCCCGAGCGAGTTGCGCTGCAGGCCGGGATGGGTGACGGTCGGTTTGACGATGGACGGCATGGTTATCTCCCCATCTGGCTGCGGATTCCCTCGACGACCTGCGGGGCGCTGAGCGGAAACCCTCCGTAGGCCAGAACGGATCGCAGCTTCGATTTCTGTGTACAGGTCTCCAGAATCAGGAGCGAGCGTAGCTGTCCATCTCGGTTCTGCTCTACCACAAACGACAGCTCATGGTCGTGCAGGAAGGCGCGTACGTCCTCGCCGAAGGGAAACCCTCGGACGCGCATATAGTCTGCGATGATAGGCGGCGCTCCATCATCCGGCTGCGCCAGCTGCTCGAGCGCCTCTCGCACCGCCAGATCGCAGCTACCCAGGGTGACGACGCCGATCGTCGCTCCCTCGTGCAGCTGGACAACAGGCGGCAGAATGTATCGCTCGGCTGCTCGGTGTTTGAGCGCCAGGCGATCCACCACCTCCTGGTACTCGTCCGGTGTCTCGGTGTAGCCGCCATACCGGTTATGGCCCGAGCCACGGGTAAAATATGCGCCCTTGGGATGGACCCCGGGCAAGGTCCGGGGGGCAACGTACTCCTCGTTCTCGCCCAGGTACCGGTAAAAAGTGCCGATCTCTTTCAGGTCCTCCGCGTTCAGTACCCTGCCCCTGTCGGGCCGGTAGGAGTCGTCCCAGGTCAGAGAGGGCACGACCCAGTCATTCATACCGATATCCAGGTCCGACAACACCATGACGGGTGTCTGGAAATGCTCGGCCAGATCGAAGGCTTTGACCGCACACTCAAAGCATTCCGCCGGATTGGCGGGGAACAGCAGGATGTGCTTGGTATCTCCATGCGACGCATACGCACATTCCAGAATGTCGCCCTGCTGGGTGCGTGTCGGCATGCCGGTCGAGGGACCAGTCCTCTGTACGTCAAAGACCACGGCTGGAATCTCGGCGTAATAGGCGAGACCAAGCAGCTCATTCATCAGGGAGATACCCGGACCGGCGGTGGAGGTGAACGCCCTCGCTCCGTTCCATGACGCGCCGATCACCACGCCGATCGCCGCCAGCTCGTCCTCGGCCTGCACTATAAGGTAGTTGTTGTCGCCGGTGGCCGGATCATGCCGGTAGCGCTGACAGAAGCTCTTGAATGCGTCCATCAGGGACGTGGCGGGCGTGATGGGATACCAGGCAGCGACCGTCGCTCCCGCGTACAGGCAGCCGAGCGCCGTGGCGGTGTTGCCGTCGATAAGAATTTTATCCTCGAGCGGTTTCCCCACTTCAAGGTGGAAGGGCAGCGGGCAGTCGAAGTGCTCCCGGGCATACTCATAGCCCAGCTTGAGCGCTATCTGGTTAGAGGCGCGCAGCTTCTCCTTGCCGGCAAACTTCTCGGCCAGAAGGTCCGTCACCACCTGGAGATCGATGTTCAGTACCGCAACAATAGCGCCGGCATAGGCGATGTTCTTCAACAGGATGCGCTGGCGCGACCCGGAAAAATGCTCGTTGCACATTTCCGCGAGCGGCACGCCCAGGAAATGGACATCCTGGCGCACCAGGTCGTCGTCCAGGGGCCACGTTGAGTCGTACATCACGTAGCCGCCCTCACGCACCTCGCGAATGTCCATAGCGTAGGTCTGGGCGTTCATGGCAACCATCAGATCGTAGTCGACGGCTCTGGCGGTGTAGCCCGTCTTGTTCACCCTGATCTCGTACCAGGTGGGTAGCCCCTGGATATTCGAGGGAAAAAGGTTCTTTCCCGACACGGGGATTCCCATGCGGAAGATCGATTCCATGAGCAAGCTGTTGGCGCTGGCGGAACCGGTCCCGTTGACGTTGGCAAGCTTGAAGGCGCAGTCGTTGACGCGCGTGGCTACGAGCTGTTGCATGCTGGTCGTCCTGCATATGGTAGGAGCAAGTCGAA
>DASVZE010000131.1:0-2528 GCA_036391775.1 Chloroflexota bacterium
TCATGGCGCCGACCGAAATCCTCGCCGAACAGCACTTCCGCACGTTGCACGGGTTGCTGGATGCGTTCGAAGTGCGCTGCGAGCTATTGATTGGAAGCACGTCGAAAGCACGCAAGCGCATGCTGTATGAGGATGCTCGCATGGGAGAGCTGAAAGTCGTGGTTGGGACGCATGCTCTCATACAGGAAGACGTCGAGTTTGCCGACCTGGGCCTCGCCATTACCGACGAGCAGCACCGTTTTGGCGTGGAGCAGCGAGCAATGTTGCGGCAAAAGGGTCTCCATCCTCACACACTTGCAATGACAGCGACGCCCATTCCACGCACTCTGGCAATGACGATATATGGGGATCTTGACGTTAGCTCGATCAACGAAATGCCACCCGGCCGCAAGCCGGTCATTACCACCTGGGCGCGGACTCCGGTTGAAGCCTACGGAGTGGTACGAGATGAAGTTCGCCAAGGACATCAAGCGTTCGTCATTTGTCCCGTCATTGAGGAGTCTATGGAAAGCGATATGCGCTCTGTGATTGCCGAGCACAAGGAGCTGCAGGCACTGACTTTCCCCGACCTCCGCGTCGGTCTATTACATGGGAGGATGAAATCGGCGGAAAAGGAGAAGACACTTCACGCATTTAGAGAAGGTGACTATCACATATTGGTCGCCACATCAGTCGTCGAGGTAGGCATTGACGTGCCGAACGCCACGGCCATGGTCATTCGCGACGCTCACCGGTTCGGATTAGCACAATTGCACCAGTTCCGAGGGCGGGTTGGGCGAGGAGGAGATCAAGCATTTTGCGTTCTCTTGAGTGCCAGCGAAGGCGATGACGCGCGCGAGCGGCTCGAAGCTCTTACTGCTACAGACAATGGATTCGAGCTGGCCGAGGAAGACTTGCGATTGCGCGGCCCCGGCGAGTTCTGGGGTACTCGTCAGAGCGGCCTGCCCGAGTTGCGCGTGGCACAGCTTGGCGATCTTCCCACGATTGAGCTGGCACGTCGAGCGGCGAAGTCGGTACTCGATCGTGATCCGAACCTGGAACAACCCCAGCACCGGCGGCTACAAGAGCAGGTCGAGCGCTTCTGGGCAGCCACGGCGGATCTGAGCTAGATCCAAACTCCGTGTTCACGCTCTACAAACGTGTGCCTCGGCCCGCGGGGCGGCTACACCTTCAAGATGTCGTCGAGTGCTCGCTTTAGAGAATCCCAGGCAGCCCGAACATGCCGCTCCTCGGTTCGGATGTTGCCGACGGCCAGACGCAGAGTCAGATGGTCCCGCAACCTGGTGTGGGAAAGAAAGGCGTCTCCCTGCTCATTGACCTTATTCATGATCTGCTGGTTGAGGACGTCGAGCGACTCTTCAGCCGAGCCCCGCGGGCGGGCGCGAAAGCAAACCGTGCTGAATGGAACGGGAGCGATCAATTCCCAGTCTGGCGAGTCGTCGACCCAGGCGGCAAACTCCGCGGCAAGCCGGATATGCTCTCTCAGGCGGCCCTCGATGCCTTCCTTTCCGAAGTAGCGCAGAACAAACCACAGCTTGAGCGCCCGGAACCGCCGGCCCAGCTGAGGTCCGTAATCCATGTAGTTGCGCGAAGCATCGTCGGACGTCCGCAGATATTCAGGGACGAGGCTGAATGCTTGCCGCACGACGTCAAGCCGGCGAGAGTAAAAGGCGCTGAAATCGATCTGGGTAAATAGCCACTTGTGAGGGTTTGTAACAAAGGAATCGGCCTGATCGACTCCCTCCAGCACCCATCGCATCTCTGGAACGATGGCCGCGATTCCGCCATACGCTGCGTCCACGTGCAGCCATAGTCCATAGTCACGGGCAAGTTGGGCGATCTTCGAAACCGGATCAATACTGGTGGTCGATGTCGTTCCCACCGTTGCCACGACGCAGAACGGTAGACGGTCCTCCACGAGGTCTTGCTCGATGGAGTTTCGAAGTGCCGACGGGTCCATGCGGAAATCGGAATCCGTGGGGATCTTGCGGACCCCGTCTGTGCCGATACCGAGAGTGATGGCAGCTTTGTCGACCGAAGAGTGAGCCTCTTCCGAACAATACAGCCGGAGGGCCGGGAGGTCCGCTCGGCCGGAGAGTCCTTTACGCCGGATGTCCCGGCCAGTGGCTTCACGCGCCGCGGCGATTGCAACCAGAGTCGAAATCGACGCTGTATCGTAGACCACGCCCTCGAAGGCGGCGGGCAGAGCGAGTAACTGCCGGAGCCAGTCAAGGGTGACGGTTTCAAGCTCGGTGGCGGCGGGTGACGTCCGCCACAGCATGGCATTAACGTTGAGGGCAGCGCTCAGCGACTCAGCTAGTACGCCGGGGAGAGAACCGGTGACAGCAAAGTAAGCAAAGAACGCAGGATGATTCCAATGGGTGAGACCCGGAGCAATGAGGGCGTCGAAGTCCGACAGAATGTCGTCCATGGCCTCCGGTTCGACGGGCGCGCTCGTCGGTAGACTCGCCTGAATTGCACCAGGGACGGTTGACGGCAGAACCGAACGACTCTCGATCGTTTCAAAG
>DASVZE010000132.1:0-5155 GCA_036391775.1 Chloroflexota bacterium
CTGGGGTCAGATCGCCGGTCGCATCGTGCGCTATCCACTTCCCACACTCATCGTTGGAGTTCTCGTCTTCGGGGGCCTCGCCCTCGCCGTGACGCACAATGCGCCGTCGGGTTTTACGGACAACGGCTCGACCGCCACAAGCAGCCAATCGGCACAGGGAACGACCGCTCTGGGCGCTCACTTCCCGGCGGCTCAAACCAACCCGACCAATATTCTTTTGCGCTATGCCACCCCGGTCTGGCAGAACCCTACCATATTGGAACAGCTGCAGCACGATCTGACGCGTGAAACGGTTTTCCGTTCTATCAACGGCCCGCTCGATCCCAACGGCACACAGCTCTCGCCTGCCTTGCTGGCCCAACTGCACAGACGGCTCGGACCGGCCGCCGCGCTACCGGCTGTACCCCCCTCCGGTATGGCTATTCCCGTACGGCTCTACAATGCGTATCGCGCCACGGCACAGTTTGTGAGCGCAGACGGCCGTACAGTGCAGTTCTATGGCACTCTGTCGGCAGGCGATCCGCGGAGCACTGGGGCGATGCAGGCCATTCCCGCGGTCCGGCAGGCGGTGGCCCGTGCAGCCGCTTCGACGCATGCCGTGGCGCAGGGAGTCGCAGGTGAAGCGCCTATTTCCTACGACGTCAGCAGTGCGTCCAATGCAGATCTACAGCATGTGCTGCCTGTTGTTCTGGTGGCGATCGCGTTACTGCTGGCCATAGTGCTGCGGAGTCTGATCGCCCCTGTCTACCTCATGTTTAGCGTCGGTCTGTCGTACCTGGCGGCACTGGGATTGGCTGTGGTGGTGTTCATGGGATTTGGAGGAGGCAGCGGGCTGAACTTCATCTTGCCCTTCTTCATGTTCATCTTTCTTATGGCGCTCGGCTCCGACTATAACATCCTGGTGATGACGCGTATTCGTGAAGAAGCGCATACGGGAACGTTACCGGGCGCCGTCACCCGCGCCATCGCGGCGACCGGGAGCACAGTGACCTCGGCCGGGCTCATCCTGGCCGGCACCTTTGGCGTCTTGACGATTTCCGCAGGAGGCCAGATACAGCAAATCGGCTTCAGTATAGCGGCCGGAATCCTGATGGACACGTTCCTGGTGAGAACGCTCCTGGTACCGTCCACCGTCGTTCTCATCGGACGGTGGAATTGGTGGCCGTCTCGACTGGCGCGACCCGAAGGAAGCGTATAGACCGCTCCGCCTTCCGCTCTGAGGGTCAGGCGGTAACGAGCTCGCGCTCCCGCAGCGGCTGCAGCGCCGTGGTCATCTTGTAGAGCTCTTCGAGCATGGTAGTCGCGGCGATCTCCATAATCTCGTTTGCCTGAACCTTGCCTTCGTCATCGATGAACTGCGAGAAGAAGGGAACCGAGACTGCTTCGCTCAGCGGATACATCTTTAGCGTGGTTACTACTTGCTTGATCATCTGTACCGCGCGTGTACCGCCGGAGACGCCACCATAGCTCACAAATCCAACGGGCTTGTACTGCCACTCGTGGTGTAGGTAGTCGATGGCATTCTTTAGCGGTGCGCTGAAGCTGTAGTTGTACTCCGGCATGACAAAGACGAAAGCATCGGCGGAGTCCACCATGGCGCTCCAATCCTTGGTGTGCTGATGCGTATAGCGGCGGAGGCGCGGGTGATTGGGCTCGTCCATGAACGGCAGATTGAGCTCGGCGAGATCGGCCACCGTGACATCGAACCGGCCGTTCTGTAGAGCCCGATCGCGAAACCAGCCGGCGAAAGCTGAACCTGCTCTGCCCGGGCGAGTACTGGCGACGATGATCATAAGTGTGGGTCTGGACATGGTGGAAACGTTTCTCCCTTCAAACAAGCGGATTTCTCTCCATACTGATTATAGATAAGTAATCCGTAGTAAACAATGCAAGTTTAGTTCACAAGCGTGCATGAGCATGTTCGCGCCACGAATACAAAGAAGTACCGGTGGTCCGGACCTCCTGGCCACCTCACACCTGGCAGGATTGATACCAGCTCTCGCGGTGGCGCGACTTTGCCAGAGTTAACGGCCGGCGGCTGCCTCGCCGGCCAGGTCATCGACCGGTTCGATCCACTGGTCCGCCCACGCTGCGACCGCCCGCAGGACTGGATCCAGGGCGCGGCCTTTGTCCGTCGGATAATACTCCACGCGCACTGGAGACGACGGCACAACGCACCGCTCAAGAAGCCCCTCGGCCTCCAGCTCGCGCAGGCGCTGGCTCAGCATGGTGTCACTCAAGCCGGGCACAGCGCTCTTGATATCAGCGTAGCGATGCCGGCCGGCGAGAGCCGCCTGGAGAATAGGCCCATTCCACCGCCCGCCGACGAGCTCAACCGCGCGATGAAAACGGGAACAGACAGTAGAAGTGTTCATACCTTCAGTGTAACTCAGTAATCAGTAGTTAATCAGGCATCCGCTGAAGCGGTTATGCTTTTGGGGAGGATGCCAGGACGAACGTGATCCGATATAGCTCCAGCGTGGGGATAGGGATCAGGATTTTGAGGACAGGTGAGTATTCATGTCTGTAGACACTAGAACGGACGGCTCAGCTCCGACCTTGATGGCGGTTCGCGCCCACCCAGACGACGAATCGATCGTCTGTGGCGGAACGCTCGCGCGGTATAGCGCCGAGGGCGCCGACACAATCGTCGTTACCTGCACACTGGGTGAGAGTGGGCAGATAGTCGACCCCACAATGAACGCCGACGAAGTGCGGGCGCGGTTGGGAGAGGTCAGGCGCCTGGAGCTCGAGGAATCGTGCCGCATTCTGGGCGTGAGCAGCCTGGAGATCCTTGGCTACCGGGATTCGGGTATGGCCGGAACACCCGACAATGACAATCCCGCGTCCTTCAACCGAGCCGACCCCATCCAGGCCGGAGATCGGCTGGTAGCTCTGGTTCGACGTTATCGGCCGCACGTCCTCCTGACCGATGACGAAACCGGGGGATACGGACACCCCGATCACATCATGGCGAATCGCATAACCGTCCACGCCTTCGAGCGCTCGGGAGATCCGGCATACCGTCAGGAACTCGGCGCTCCCTGGCAGCCCCTGAAGCTCTATTACGGTCTCTT
The DNA here is from genome assembly GCA_036391775.1 of Chloroflexota bacterium. Lineage (GTDB taxonomy): Bacteria > Chloroflexota > UBA5177 > UBA5177 > UBA5177 > DASVZE01. Next base: position 3,078 of record DASVZE010000132.1, read on the forward strand.
TCCCCGGAGTCAATTCATAAAACTTCGCGAAGAGATGGAGAAGCGCGGTCTCGAGGTTCCGTGGTCGGACGAGGAGTTTGACGATACAGAAGCAGCGGTCGGATCCCCCGATAGCGCGATCACGACAACCATCGACGTGGGCGCCTTTCTACCGCAAAAGAATGCCTCGTTGCGTGCGCACCACACGCAGATTGCGCCGGACGATTGGTGGGCTACGCTGCCGGCCGATATCGGCGAGCAGCTATTCCACAGTGAATACTTCCAGCTGGCGAAAAGCCGAGTTGACGTGCCCGAGCATGAGACCGATCTGTTTACCGGCGTCGAGACCGGCAAACCTTCACGTCAGCGTGCTCAACTGACTTCATCGTAGCTCTGATTGCTGATGAGACATTGAGAGGCTTCCCGTCGTCTCGTCACGGCAAGCAAAATGGAAACACTTTCACCGATGTCAATATTTTCGCTCCGAGGAGAGCAGAGTATGCCTATCCTGCGAATCGAACATCCCGTTCCAGACTTCGACGGCTGGAAAAAGGCTTTCGACAGCGATCCGGTGGGACGAAAGCAATCCGGCGTGCGCCGCTACCAGGTCTTGCGGTCAATGGACGACCCAAACTATGTCATGATCGATCTTGAGTTCGACAGTAAACAGGAGGCGGAGGCATTGCTCGCCGCTATGCGCCAGGTTTGGAATCGCGTTGAAGGGCAGGTAATGTGGAATCCGCAAGCCCGAATCGTCGAGACAGTAGAGAGCTGGGAGCTTTGACCTCACACTGGAATCGATAAAGCTCTGCTCGGCCGGCTTCGATGCTTGACTCAGCACCCATATTCCGGTTGATCCACCCGTCCAGGATACCGTCGTAGCAGCCGCCGAATTGCGGGTGATACATGGATTCGCCTGTGGGATTTGCGCCGTGGAGCCACTCGGCGATATGGAGTGCCCGCTGAGCATAAGCCTTGTCCGACGTCGTTAAATAGAGCTCAGTAAGTCCTGCCACCAGGCTGCTCACATGGTAAGCGGTTCCGGTCCAGCGCGGCGGCGCATCCGGCCAGGCTTGGGGATGACCGTGCTCGTCCACCGGCCATGCGTAGGGAAGGGATGGCCAGGTGGTCTCGAGCAAAGGATCGATGAGTGTCTCGACCGTATCGATACAGGGTTGAATCCAGTCCGACCGGTGAAGAAGGCGGGTAGCGCGTGCCACAGCCATGAGCTGGTGATAGCCCCATAACTGAACAGTGCCTGTGAGACGTTGCGGCTCGGCGCCCCGCCGAAAGTCGGCGAAGTAGCCCTTCGGCTCACGATTGGCCAGAATGCGCTCGACATCGCGGGTGATCCGTGGCCGGAGCTGCTGGGTTGCTCGTGGGTCCGCTGACGCAACGGCCGCCTCATATGCCGTCAGATCTCCATCGACGCGGTTGGCAACTGCTTTCAGATCGGGCGTGTCCTTTCGATAGACGCGCCAGAATTGATGTTCAGCGTGTGTGTCTCCGAACGTCTGCCAGAGCCGAGACCAGGCCCGGGCCACGTTCCCCTGCGCCCACTTACTTGGCGGGCGGGAGTTAAACCCTCCGATGTTGAGCCGCCCGTCGCCATACACAAACGGCGCATAGACCCCCGGTCGATCTCGCAGCTCCACGTGGCGCAAGAAGGACGACCAGGCCCGTGCCAGTCGAGCGGCGCGCGCGCTCCCCGTTTCCCTGAACACATCACAGGCCAGCACAATAGCGCGGCATATGTCGTCCGTACACGCGTCGCCCTGGTTGGAAATGTCATCCGCAGGCTGAAGCTCGTACCGAATTCCGTCAGCAGTCTCGTTGTAAATACAGAGAGCAAAGACCTTCCCGGGCACGGGGAGCCGGCACGTCAGGCCCTTATCCAGATAGTGCAGCACGCGCTCGACGTGAGCCAGGGAATCCAGCTCGTCGGCTTGTGCGCTTGACCGAAACCTACTCTCTTGATGGACTTCCTCAAACAATTGGTGTCTCTCCCTCTCTAGCGTGTGCGGTGGCTACAGTGCAGAGTCTGATATTCCGCCATGCGTACGCCAAAAGGGGCAAGAAGTATGCCGTTTTCTCCCGTA
>DASVZE010000133.1:0-11341 GCA_036391775.1 Chloroflexota bacterium
CGGCGCAATACGCAATAATGAAGAAGATATGGATGCCGACGTTATTCGACACTCGCCGCGACACATCAATCACACGATACTGCGCCGTGTGGAAATTGAGCGAGATATTCTGAACACCCATGATGGTGTGAGCGCCGGTATCGATTGCCCTGATTGTGGATGCGTGATGGTCTATCGGGGAATCGGCCGCCTGCGGAACGGCTCCCGCGTCCATTACTACGAGTGCATTCACTCTCACCGCGAGGTCCACAGCCTGAGCGTTGTGATCACGGAGTAAGACGCGGGAGGGACCCATGGTCGATTTTGTCGCCGTGACCTATGTGATTCCGGCAGGGTTATTTGGCTGGATTCTGGTGGGGCTCATCGCCGGCGCGGTCGCGGGACGCATTGCCCGCGGACGTGGGTATGGATGTATTGGGGACATTGTTGTCGGCCTGATCGGCTCCGTGGTGGGTGGCTGGATCTATGATGCGCTCTTTGGCGGTGGTCGAGTTCTGCATTTCTGGACGTCTGTCGTGGTGGCTATCCTCGGGGCTGTGGTCCTGATCTTTGCCCTGCGCCTGGTACGCACCGCTCTGTAGTACCCTGCATATCTGAGGCAGGCCCGGCCGTTGTAAGCCGTGGACGACTGGCGCAGGAGGCGTCGAATGGCGTGCAATGGAGGAGAAGGAGTTCAGCATGACGACCGAGCACCGCGAGAAGGGCGTCGACATCGGCGCTGATGTCCTTGATACGCATGGTGAAAAGATTGGAACCGTGGCCTATGTGGTGGTTCATCCACCGGAGATGCACGTCAACGAGCTGGTCGTGAGCACCGGAGCCATTCTAGGACGGGACATCGTCGTATCCCTCGACAGCGTCGACCGCGTGGATGACGGGGGAGTGCATCTGACCATCACCAAAAACGAGGCAGGGCGGCTTCCGGACTACGTTGAGATTAGCTACTCTCAGCCACCGGAAGAGTGGGCGCCCTCGATCGGGTATCTCTATCCTATGGATGCCACACTAATGCCATCCTCCGCGGCCTACATACCCCAGCCGTCATCAGTCACGGTGAATGCACCGCAGGGGAGTGTCGGCATACACGAAGGCATGGATGTGGAAAGCAGTGATGGCCATTCAGTCGGGAAGGTTCACGCGGTCGAGTCAGATGGAGACGACATCACCGGTCTTGTGGTGAGGCACGGGGTGCTCTTTGGACATGATGTTCGCATTCCAGCCAGTGCAGTGGCTGGCATCAATGAACAGTGCATCACCCTGTCAATGAGCAAGGACGACGCGGAAAAGCAGTTTGGGAAGCACTGAGTTCTTCCTGTGGCCGCTCGATCCGTTGAGGAAGCGGGCTGCTAGGCGCCCGCCGCGATCAAAACAAGATCGGTTCCGTATGCCACGGTGAAGCCGACCACGAGGCCGGCCATGACAAGCTGCTGTGCCTGAGCGCGGCGGATGAGCGGAAGCAGCTGACTGAGGACATAGATGATGGAGCCGGCCGCGAGCGCCAAAAACAGCACATACACCAGGGTTGAGTGGAAGCTCATCCCCATCACGGTTCCAAGAAAGGTGGGACCGCCGCCGATCAGTCCGGCGACACCGATAAATGACCAGGAGATGTTGCCTCCCAGCGGCGCGGAGATGCCGAAGCCCTCGGTCATATTGTGCAGGCCGAAACCGATAATCAGCAGTGCCGCCAGCTGGAGATGACTTGTGATTGCAGCCTGGCCGATAGCCAGTCCTTCGGACAAGTTATGCGAGCCGATGCCGGCAGCGATCATATATCCCAGGGTCGTGCCACTGGGCGGAGCACCTGCCTCGCTGCGCAGAAAGCGCTTCTCAAAAAACACCAGTGCCAGCAGACCAACACTGAGTCCGATGACCAGGGCAAGAAGATCGGCGGCAAAGGTGCCGTGATCGCCGCGGACCAGTGCCTGGTTGACCGGAGACGTTGCCCCTTGTAACACATCGAACAGCAAGAAGAGCAGGATACCGGTTGCGATAGCGTTGAGAAATCCTTGCAGGGTACGAGCCAGATGCAGCTTTGCCATCGGCAACCCAAAGAAGATGGTTATCCCCGCCAGCGCGCCGAGCAGCAGGACCTCTGGAACGGTCACGACGCCACGTCCCTTTCATTTGATGCAGCGCTCTGCACCCAGATTTTGCTTGCCAGATCCGCTCCAACCGAGCAGGCTTGGTCACGAACTTGCACCACCAACGCCTCGCCTGAGACCGCCTCGAGCACAATGACGGAAGCAGTGGGGTAGATTCCGATCTCAGAGAGGCGGCGCAGCACAGCTGATTCATCTTCCACAACCTCGGAGATCAGGACGACGCGCACGGCCTGGCCCTCTGTTGCCTCGGAGAGACGAAACGCGTGCTGCTCCCGGAGAAACGCGGGACCGGTCGTCGCGTTGCCTGGAATCGGATTCCCATGTGGACAGGTGGCCGGATGACCCAGCAGAGAGGAGATGCGATCCTCTACTTCCTGTGACATCCAGTGCTCCAGAGCATGAGCTTGCTCATGCGCACTGATCGAGTCCATACCCAGCACATCGAACAGCAGCCGCTCCGCCAGGCGGTGGCGGCGCAGCACCTGCTCTGTCAGCTCCTGGCCGCTGGACGTCAGTGATACGCTCTTATTGCTGTGCTGGACGGCGTACCCCTCGGACACGAGGCGCTTGACGGTCTCGCCGGCAGTTGCGCGTGAGACGCGAAACTTCTCGGCCAGGCGAGCGCTGATCACCTGCTCGCCCTCCATCGCCATGTTGTAAATCGTCTCGAGATACTCCTCGAGCACTGCTGATGCCACTTTGTAAGGTCTCCCTAACAAGCATTGTAGGGTAAACCGCCACTTTTCTCCGAGTAATTCGGTCGGAGTTGAAAAGGTATGAACTGGGCGCCATGAGGGGTATGTTGCGCCTGGCACAGATGGACTCATGTTTCAGCGATTGTGGCGCCTGTGAAACAGTTGGCAGGATGCAATCCTGTGCTCCACGTCTTCGTTGCTGGTTAGGTGTTGACGCAGACCGCAATGCTCCTTCCATGGCATTTGTCTCCAGGATCGCTCCCTTCTCCTGCCCCGCGGGAGAACGGCCGGGGATGAGGGTGCCGCGACCCCCCACAGCCGCGTCTGCGTTACAGCGTTCGGCCGAGACTGAGCGACCGGATCAGTCCATCGGTGCCAAGGACCAGATCGCGGAATTGCTGAACGGCTTCCCGGCTAACAGCGGCGGCATGAGCCGGCCGGTTGCGTGCATCTGCTGCAACCAGAAGCCGTGACGCCGTGCGCTTCCAGTCCTCGAGGGCGCGCTCGTTTCGATGATCGATCCCGATCTGGCTGCGAAGAAGGTCGATGGCAACGCCCTGGCGGCGGTTATCGCCCATTCGATCCAGGGCAGAGGCCATGCTTCCGAGGGTCAGATGCGTACCGATCATCAGATAGCGCACAAAAGGGCCAAGCGAGGGGTCATGCCCTTCGATCTGTAGACGTTCCGTTGAGCCGGGGACCCTCTCCCAGAGTGCCTTGGCGGGTACGAAAATAGAGTCTTTAAAGGCACGCTCCAGCCCGCGCGCATACTCCAGCAACGCGGCCCCGTAGTCCCGATCCTCACCTTCGACGGCGGCAAAGAGCCACTCGCCTTCTCGCAGCGAGACACGTGCTTTCTCTGAGAGGCGTAACCAGAGCTGATCACCCAGCATGCTACGCAGGCGCTGCTCCGCCTGTTGCAGCTCCTGGACCAATGCGTCCTTGTGAGCGCGTTGCGCGATGCGCTGTAATTGTGCATCCCAGTCGGCCGGTACGCCGCCCTCGCTTGTGACACCCACCAGCTCGAGCAGACGCTCTAACGCTGCCTCGGATCGTGCGAGAGACTCGGCGAGAGCCGCGTTGTGACGCTCCACCTCGCGCAAGCGCCGGCGCAGATCGCGACTCTCGGCTGCCCGCCGCTGCTTCTCCGCCTCGTCCACCTGCTGTTGCCGCCGGACTTCCGCTGCGCGACGGAGCTGCTTGATCGGGCCCAGCAGGGCATTCAGTGAGCGAGTGCTGCCCGCTTGCTGATCTTCGATCTCATTGAGCAACCGCTCTGCCAGGTCGAGCTTGCCGGCGGCGAGACTGCCGAGAGCTGCTTCTGTCAGGATATCGTCGTCCGGGTGAGCAAGCACCTTCAGAGTGGCGGGAATCTCCTGCCAGCGGCCCAGATGTGCCAGGCAGTCCAGTCTGAGATTGTTCCACAGGTCGCGATAACGATCGGCCGGCTCCCCTTCCAGCATCTCCAGCGCCCAGTTGTATTCCCTGGTGTCGCGTGCTTGAACTGCTCGAACCAAAGGGATAAGCCGAGCCAGTGGATCCTCCTCCTCGATCAGGCGCGCGATTCGCGTGGCCTCTTCGTATTCGAGCAGTGCCAGCGAACAGCGAAGCTGGATGTCCAGCACGCGTATCTCGCGGTCCATTTCCTCGCATGCGGCGAGAACACAGAGCGCCTGCCGGTAGCGGCGCGCCATGAGCTCGAGGTTAGCCAGCTGATACCGGGCTTCTCGCGCATTGGGCCGCTCGCCAAGCAGCGTTTTCCAGATGCCGCGTGCTGCTTCAAAGTCCCCCAGCACAAAATACGCACGTGCCAGATGGTCCCGGACGTCGTGCGACATGTCTGCCTGCCAGTCTTCGTAGACTCCCTCGAGCACGGTTTCCGCCAGGTCGCGGATCTCTCGCCAACGTCCCTCCTCACCCAGAACCTGAAGGCGCAACATGCGCGGAAGCGCCTTATCCGGCATGACATCGGAGGCGCGGCGCAGCGAAAGGAGAGCCCGATCGTTTTGTGCCGCTCGGCGTTGCATATCGGCCAGGCCGAGCCATGCGTCGCCGTCCTCCGAAGCGAGCCTTATATACAGCTCCATGGCGGCGATCGCGGCGTCGAGATCCCCCTCTTGATCGCGCAGTGAGGCGCACAACCGCCAGTACTCGGGCGAGGCCGTTCCCTGACTCTCTGCAAGAATGCTCAGTGCTTCGGATTTTCGGTCCTGCTTCACCAGAAGCTGTGCCAGGCAAAAGGCACTGGATCTGTCGTGTTCCGCATCCCACCATTCGCGAAGATGGTGTTCGGCTTCCTCGGGCTCCAGCTTCAGGTAGCGCTCGGCCAGAGCGCGGTCGAGATCGAGCGCCGGCATGGTGACGCGCGCCTGGCTCAGCAGCTCAATAGCCGCATCCAGGTCGCCGGCTTGCTCCGCGGATATTACTTCCGAAAGGATGTCCTCTACACGGCGAACAGGAAGGCAGGTTGCTTCGTGAATAAGACAGCAGCGCTTATACTTCTTCCCGCTGCCACAGGGACACGGATCGTTCCTACCCGGCGGTCGGGCTCGTTCTATGTGCTGGACCATGCTCAGCTTCCCCCATCTGCATTATCCGCCGGGAACCGGGTGGGGTCAACAGATGGAGCCCAGAAAAAAGTCACCGCCGTTCGCGCGTGAGCCGCGCTATGAGGGCGGCGTGGGCGTGGGAACCGGCGTAGCGGGCCGTAGAGCAGGCGATTCGGCGACTGGAGTTGGGTGCGACGACGGAGCGGGTGGCGGTGTGGGATAGGCGGGTGGTGGCTCGGCCGGAACTGGTGTCGGCCTGATGTGTAGCACGATGACCGGTGAGGTGGGCGCCGCGGTGGGACTGGTTGTCGTCGATGCCCCGGCGACCGTTGCTACCGGTACAGGAGATGGTTTCGGCGTGGGCGGAACCTGCCTGGCTGCGGTGTTGCGTCCCCGTGTTGTGTGGGGTACTCCCTTACCTCCGGTGAGGGATGGGCGAGCGTGAACAGCTGTCGCTCTGCTGATTGAGCTTTGCGCTGGCTGCAGAGCACCAAGGGAAGTGGACCCGGAAGCTCCAGTGGAGAGCGCCTGAGCGATTGAGGCGGGCGCATTTCCGGCGGGTACCGGCCCTACAGTCGGAACCGGTGTGGGATTGGGATGGCGAGCCTTCGACCTACTCGAGTGCTTCCGGGGAATCGCCACCTGTGGGGGAGGAGCGGTGCCTGGAGGTGCAAGGGTAGCCTCTACAACGGGACGGGGTACAAGAGACGGATGCGTAAGAGCCGATCTGACCAAGTGAGAGCGATTGAAATGATTGATGTAGGCCACCGCCGCCAGCGCGATCATCAGGGCAGCAAGCAATGGAGACGCCCAGCGTAGAGGAAGCGCCGGCCTCGGGGTCCCTGTCTGGATTCCCTGGAATACTCCGGCGCGCAGGGCCGGTGGTGCCGTCTCCACGGGAAGGGAGCGCAAGAGGGCGGTCTGGCGGGCATAGATAGCTGCACTCTCCCGGCACTCCGCACAATCGTGCAGGTGTTTCTGTAGCTGCATCTCTTGCTCCGCCGATAGCTCGAGACGCCGAGCGAGCATCTTCAGGTAGGTGCTATGACGCGTCATGGCTCGGTACCGTATAGTGTGCGAAATCTCTCACGTGCTCGCGAGAGGCGCTGGCGTACCGCGCTACCGCGAATGCCGAGCATGGCCCCGATTTCGTCCGTCTTGAACCCCGCTATATCGAAGAGATAGAGCACTTCTCGATCGGACGGTGAAAGCAGCTCGAGGATCGAGCGCACTGCCAGCACCTGGTCAGTGGCCTCGCGGACGGGAATGTGTTCCAGAGTTTCCGCCTCGGCTGTCATGTGACGGCGCCTTCGGAACTCATCCATAGCTCGATTGCGCGCCACCTTGAAGAGCCAGGGTGCATTGACGGGTTTCCCTTTTGCCAGGTTTTGATAGGCACGTAGAAACGTATCCTGTGCGCAATCAAGAGCCATATCCGGATCTCGCAGAAGTGTAAGTAAGAAGTTGTAGACAGGGCGTTCATGCTCGTTCATCAGCTGAACAAGCTGATCTTCGATCTGATTGGGGGACGCGGGCACGCGCCGGTCCTCCAGCGTTCTTGCTAGCACGGTGCTACGTGCCTGACATTGTCCTCCCACATCCTCCGACGGCTCACCCATAGAACGCGCCATGTGGGAACAGTGTGACACCCCTGGCCGGACGCCGGCCCCTTGTCCGCAACTCGCATCCTCCATCATACGGCTGATGAAGGATGCCGGATACCGCGTCGAGTCGGCAATGTCGCACCCCTTGTGGGCGGACATCGCAATGCCCACAAGATATAGACCGATATGGCCGGACGTCAGGCAGCAAGGGGCTCTTGTACGCCGCGAGGCGTATGGCCGATTGCAATATTGTGCAAACATTGGACATACATATGACAGAGGCTGTATAGTAGGGAACACCAGAGGTGCTCGACCGAGTGTTCTCTGGACCCGAGAGTCGTGGTCTTGTGACGGTCCTTGGACAACCCTGCCCTGTCCTCCTCTTCCAGCAAGTCGCGACTTTCTCCCTCATTGCAAGGAGCCCGTCACCACGCGGTGGCGGGCTTTCTTCATTGCCGTCGACTTGCGGCGTTGCTACAATGTCGTGCAATGTAGTGCCGACGCCCCTCCCAAACTGTGAGGCGTCGGCATTTGTCATATTGGGATCAATTCGGTGAATGGCCGCGTTCTTGTCCTCAACCAAAACTACGAACCGCTGAATGTCTGTCCGATTCGGCGCGCCTTTGTTCTTGTAGGAGACGGCAAAGCGGAGGTCGTCGAGCTGGGATCGCTCGTGCTGCATACGACGGCACGCGAGTACACCTGTCCCTCGGTGATCCGGTTGTTGTACCTGATCAAGCGAGTGCATCCAGTTGCGAAGCTGACCCGACGTGAGTTGTTCATGCGTGACAACTACACCTGTCAGTACTGTGGCAAGCAGGGAAAAGAGCTAACGATCGACCACGTTATTCCGCGGCACCGCGGTGGTCCGCACCGCTGGGAGAACCTGGTGAGCGCCTGCAAGCCGTGCAATCACCGCAAGGGGGGACGTTTACCGGAAGAAGCACGGATGACACTGTTGTCGGAGCCACGCCAGCCTATGGTAAGCCGGTACTACTGGGTACATCAGCACCTGCACGGCACCTATGATCCCAACTGGATCAAGTTCGTCCCCGACGCAGCGCGATTTTTGGCGAGCTGACGCCAAATTCCGAGGGATGCTGCCCGGTTAGTACCCCAGTTGTGCTGCCCCTGGTCGTTTCTGGACCGTCCTGAGCGTCCCAAGCTCTGGGTCGGCAGGGTAGTCTCCCCGCATCATCCAGGATGGCTGGGCACAACCATCGGGGCACGGTACGCCGACGCGCTGAATCGGTTGGAGAACGTTCGTCGGAAACGGCAGACCCGGCGTGATGAGCAAAAATCGCGGACGGGCGCGCAATCGGCCCCGATCTTAGACTTTTAATCGGTTGGTCCTGAGTTCGAGTTCCAGCGCCCTCACCACCGATTTTTCCGTCCGAAAGCCAAAAATGAGCGACTGACAAGACCGGCTTGCTCTAACGCGGGTCCGTCGGTCGCTTACATCTCGAGCCTGTGGTGCTCCACGAAAACCAGACGTCGGTCCTTGCGCGTCGAAGGCGGCTGATAGGGGGTGTCGTCGTCGACCATATATTCCTCGTACTCGGCAACAACCAAGCGATACGGCCCTGGGCTGGTCGTAGCCTCTGGTACTGTCACTTGACCGCTCCAGAGCACCTCCGTTGGATCGGCGCCGGGTGCCAGCACTGGGCCTGCGATGGCCGTGGCAGACTCCAACCGTTGCCAGCCAAAATCTTCGCCAAGCCGGGGGTCGAGCTGCTCGACCCAGACTTCCACGACGCTCGTCTTCGCCACCGCGGCCGACCCAGGCGTGCGTGCCGCCTCCTGCGAGCCGCTCGAAGCGCGATACGTGTGGCCGGACACGGTCACCTGCCTGCTGCGGGGGTCCCCTGTGGTAGCGACCGCGAGCCAGCGCGACGGCGTGAGTGCCGTAAAGTCTGCCAGCACAATGTTGGACAGATGGGCGCCGTCGATCGACGATGGCTGGTAGCGCGCCAGCGCTAGGCGGATGAACGGAAAGTATGCGGCGCCGGGGTCCAGGCCAATATCGCAGAACCAGAGCTGACGATCATCGCTCCAAATCACGTCATGTGGCGCGACCTCGAGCGTCACGTCGTTGGGTGTAAGGCCCGGCGGCGACAGGCCGATGACTTTGAAGCTCCCCGCCGGCTGGTCTGCTTCCGTTTGCGGCGCACCGGGCGGCAACCACGCTCCCGCTGGATCGGGCGATGTGCGAGCCAACGAAAAGTCGGCGCGTTGTGGTGCGATCCCGGGCACGACGTCCGAATCCCAGACCGGATCGGCGCCCCATTGCGTGACGTAGTTCTTTAGCGGGTGCTGTGCCGGCGTCGTATCCGGGTCGCTCACGAAATCGGGGGGCGGGAGCACCACTCCGAGCATCTCCCCGTAACCGGACACATTCCAGGGGCGACCCAGATAGACGCGCAGGCCGCCGCGCCGTTCGCTTACGGAATCGCCGGATGAGTCCTCATCGCGCCGCCACGTGAACGTCGGCAGCACGTAGAGGACCTGCGGTGCGGGAGGCGGTGCAGAGCTTGGAATCCAGGTGACGGTGCCGGCACCCGTGACCGTGATGTTTTGGTCCGTTGGAACCGGTCCCGACGGACCCGGCTCCGTCAATAAGGACGTCGGAAGGAACTCCCGAAACCGGCTGGTCCCGTCGAACCAGTAGGTGATCCGTCGATAGCGCGTGTCATGGAATTCGTGCGCCTTCACGGTCAGACGAGGATCGGCAAGCGCGTTAATCGCGACCAAGTCCGTTCCGGCGATCGTGAGCTCGGGAAACCCGCCATCCGGATTGCCGTCCAGCACGGTGGCATACGTCCCCGGATCAGTGACCTTCACGGAGAACGCCGAATCGTTGCGCTGCTGATCACCGGGCGCCGGGCCGTCGTCCACCGGCTCGTGCGAGGCGGAGCGCAAGTCCAGCCGGTTCGTGCTGGCGACCGAGCACTGCGCCAGGATCATTGGCCGCGCATTCGTGTCTCCAGGGCCGCGTGGGAGGATTGAGATCGTGGCGATATCTGGTGTCTTCAACGGCCGCTGTACGGCGTGCACGACCTCGAGCTCCCGCCAGGGCGTCAGCATCCAGTGCTGCCCATCACGCGCCCGCTGCTGTTGCGCGGCCTGCCCCGCCGCGTCGAGCCAGGCGAACACCCCCATGGTCGCGAGCGCTCGATCGCTCAGCTTCATCGACAATCGAACGACGGCGCGCACGGCTTTGGGCAGCGGGACTCGCAGGGTTCGGCTAGCGGCGTCGAACGAGGGCGCTGCCGCAGCGTCCTCAGACAGCTCCACAACAAAGGCTCGCGCGTCGGGCCAGGCGCCGTCCGGATAGAGCGGGATGGTGATGATCGTGGCCGGGTCCATATTCGGATGACCGAGTATGCGAACGGCGACCTCTGATGCCAGCGGATCCGGCAGGTACGTCATGGCACGTCCGATCTCGTGCACGGCGAAGGTGGTCTGGGCCGGGGATGGGTCGAGCGGTCCCTGCGTTTCCAGGACCACCTCGCGTACAACCGCACGTGCATCGTGCCCGTCAAGATCGCGGTCATGCGCCAGCATGGTGAACGTGCTCGCGTCCACCCGGCCGGCCCTGTCAAGCATGCCGTGCTGCTCGGCCTCACGTGCGCTCACACGTGGCGGCACGGCAGCTCGGTGGGCCCCTTCCGGCGATGGCGTCGTGTTGTCCGCCGCCGTGTTGTTGTAGCTGCGGATCGCTATGCGCGCCACCGACTCCCCCGGACCCGGCGCCTCGACAGTGCCGCCCTGCGAGACCAATGCGAGAACAGGGGCCACGAGCGGCTCAAAGCGAAGGAAGGGGACCGCCATCCCAGCAGTGTTATCGCTTCCAAAATCGGTGGCCTGGAACTCGAGGGAGTTGCCTGCAAGATCCACCGCCCGGACCCGCATCCAGTAGCGCCGCCCGAAACGCAGCCGGGGCAGCGAGCCCTGCACCGGCTTGAAGCGGGACGTGAATTTCAGTCCGGGTGGTAGCTCTGCCTCACTCTGATCCCCAGTCTTGTCCACGCTGCCGTCCGGACCGATGTTGCGGCCCGGCGGGCGCGCCGCCAGGCTCCAGCCGCTCCAGGTCACCAGCGCCTCGTGCAACGAGACGACATCCGCGTTGCTGGTCGGGTCCGCTGACGTCGTTGCCGCGAGCCGAATCGTACTCTCCTCTTCCGGTTCGGCTTCGACCACCACCGGTCCGTCGCCCAACTCATAGCGCGCGGTCCTTCGGCAGAGCGACGCCCACGTTCGGGAAGTGGCGTCCCAGATGTCCACCCGGTAGCCCCGCACCAGATCCTCGGCGTGGAGCTCGAGACGAGCCGGCCCGCCGCTGGGGGCCGAGGAGCTACTTCTCGCGGAGCTCCTCCTCGAAGAGCTCC
>DASVZE010000134.1:0-11010 GCA_036391775.1 Chloroflexota bacterium
AGGCTGGTTGGCTCTATTAGCTGACCGGGCCAGATGCCGGGACCACTGAGCACCGCCACGAATCTGCCGCTGTGCGTGAACTGTTGCACGTAGTCGTGAGTCAGATCGACCACGTATACATCCCCTGCTGTATCCAGTGCGACTCGGATAGGACGGTCAAAGCCGCGCGGACTGCTCCAGGCGGCGATAGGCGTGCCGGTGGGTGACAGCTCCTGGATGCGATTGTTGTACACATCGGCGACAAAAATGTTGCCACTTGAGTCAAGTGCCAGTCCTCCCGGACCGCCAAAGCGACCGGGACCGGTGCCCGGTCCGCCAATGGTCGCCAGCAGTTTACCCGACGGTGAAAGCTTGAATATGACGCTGGGTGCGGTGACGTAGACATTTCCGCTCGAATCCAGGGCAAGGTCGTCTCCTCCGATGGTTGGAGCGCCAGGGAGCGACCACCGCGCCAGCAGCTTTCCACCCGGAGAAAATTTCGCTATCCGACCGGATATGCCGTCGAGCACATAGACGTTTCCCTTGCTATCGACCCGCAATGACCGCGCATCGGACAGCACGGCACCACTTCCCTGCGTGGAGCCCACGGTTTGCAGCAGCCTGCCGGCCGGCGAGACAACCGAATAGGCGGCGCTGTTCGGTCCTCCCGAGAGATAGATGTTCCCGCTTGGTCCGACGGCAATACCAAGGTTGAGCGGCACCGAGGTCTTGCTCAGAAAACGTCCCCACAGGGCGATCGACTTCCCCGTATTGCTGAGAACTCGAACGACGCCACCAATAGCGAAAGTTGATTGGTCAAAAACACGGGAATCGGTGAGGTAGATCCTCTGATCGTCCAGAGCAAGGTGCAGGGTGTCGCCTAGCTGGTCCGTTCCCACCCGTGACACGATTGAAAGCACTTTACCGGTGGCCGACATACGTTCCAGGCTCATCGACGCGAAGCTCACGTCGTGCGGCAAGAGATAGAGCGTGCCCTGGCTGTCGACTGCAGCGATAGGGCCAAACTCCAGACTCCCAGGATGAAAGACACGTGTCACGTGGCCAGACGAACTGAAGCGAAAGAGTACCGATGTGACCGGGATGCATGCCTTGTAGCACTGATTGTCCGTGCCCGCGGTCGCGTAGACGTTGCCTGCAGGGTCAACGGCCAGGCCGTCGGGTGCCACCGACTGCGACTGTATAACCGGCGAGACCCACGTCGACAGTAGAGCTCCGGCCGGTGAGAGCTTGTCGATTTCAACGCTCCCGCCAATTCCAGTGGGTGCGGGACGCAAAAGTAGCAGGAATACATTGCCGCTCCCGCCCACGGCAATCGAGGCGGCGCTCCGGCCGATGCTCCAGTGGGACAGCAGCTTGCCGCTAGAAGAGAGCTTGGTTACCCCGTTACCCAACACGTAGCTCGTTCCCTGGGAATCGACGGCAAGGTGCGACGGGTTCCATTGGCGCGCCAAAACCGGTTGACCAACCGGCCAGATGTCGAGACGCTTACCTTCGGCGGAAAACTTGTATTCGCGTGCCTCAAGCTGGTCCAGAACGTAGATATTGTGTCCGCGATCAACGCCGATGCCGGTTCCCTGGTGAAAGAAAGGCATTGCTCGTTGCGGATACACAACTTGCCACTGTGCTGCCGCGTCCGCCCGCTCTACCGGCTGACACACCGCGGCCAACACCACGAGAAGCAGAACCAATCGTCGGATCCCGGAAAACGTGTGGCGAGTCAACGTTGAAGTCCTTCTCCCAATTCTCATGTGACGCTGTGTCATAACGCTATGACGGAGCGGAAGCACGGATTATAACGATCCATCCATAGCCGCGCTGCAAGAGTTAAGAATAGCGAATCTCGAACTTACCATCAGAGAACACACGACTAGCAGTAACAAAGAACCGGGTGCCTCGAGCCTGGACACCCACGAGGCAATCGGTGCCTGACGTGTGCTGTAAGGTGATAGAGACTTCAGTCGGTGCCGCATGCGTCCGTGCATGGCGGCGGGGGTGACATTGCGTTGACAGTTCTGGAACACACGGGCCGCCGGGCCTTAAAGATCGATACTGGCGAAGTGGTGTCGGTGCTGGGCGCTCCGGGAAGCGGCAAGACGAAACTGGCTCTCGAGCTTGCGTTTCTGTCCCGTCCCGAGGAGGGCGAGGTGCTGTTTCATGGTGTCAACCCCGCTACACGGCGGAACCGTTTGGAGACGCCTCGGCGGCCGCGGGAGGTAACGCTCCTGGTGCAGAATGCTGAAGATCAGCTATTTGCGCGCTCGGTGTTCGACGATGTGGCTTTCGGTCCCCGTCACCTGATCCTGCCTGATGAGGAAATTTCGTCCCGCGTGGTACGCGCTTTGCGCGCTGTCGGGCTCGACCCCGATGAGGTTGGTGATCGTTCGCCTTTTGCACTTTCCGGTGGCGAGCGCCGGAGGGTGGCACTGGCCGGGGTACTTGCGATGGAACCGGAGGTGCTCATCCTTGACGAACCCACCGCTAATCTCGATCCCAAGACGCGCAACGAGTTTCTGACTTTGCTTGAGCCGCTCCGTGGGCGGAGCGCGATTCTGTGGTTTACAACGCGTGCGCGCGAAGCGCAGCTGGCCGACCGCATCTATCTGCTTCGGGATGGCGCAACAACTGAGCTGCCCTCTGCCTCAGCGCTGCTCCACGACTGGCGTGAGCTGGCCCGGGCGGGTGTTGAGCTGCCGACAGTATACGATCTTGCTGGTGCGCTTGAGATGCGTGGGACGCGCCTGCCGCCGACAGACGACCCTGTCGAGCTCAGAGACGCGATCGTGCAAGTGTGGCGAGACTCACATGATCGGTAACACGCCGAAATTTCTGAGCTATGAGGCCGGGACCTCCGTCTTGCACCGCCTGGATCCGCGCACCAAGTTACTCGGTACGGCGCTGATCGTGGCCGACGCTCTTATCGCGACCGTGCCTTTTGGGATGCTGACCGCGTACATACTTGGCGCTGTGGCTGGATTGATGGCCAAACACTTGCTTCCTGACCTGTGGCGCACGCTTCGCCCCCTGCTGGTGCTGATTATGCTGTTTGGCGTGATTCTGGTGGTCATTACCCCGGGTCATGCTCTGGCCCATATCTGGATCCTGGTCCCCACGCGCGACGGTATCTATCTTGCGATTCGCCTGGGCCTGCAGGCGCTGCTCATTGTCTATACAACCTCCCTTCTCTCTCTCACCACGCCGCCTCTCGCGGTAGCCGATGCCTTGCACTGGGCTCTGGGATGGATGGAGCGTTTTCGCGTTCCGATACGCGATATCATCGCGATGGTTGCGATAGGTTTGACGTTCGTTCCACTATTGATCGAAGAAACGCAAAAGGTCATTGCCGCGCAGCGTGCTCGCGGCGCCGATCTGGGGATGAACGCTCTTCTTGATGAGCAGGCCATGGCTGCCCTGCTCATTCCCTTACTGCTGGCAAATTTGCGGCGGGGAGGCGAGCTGGCCGAGTCAATGGAGTCGCGCCTCTACGACACGGGACCGCGGACAGCGCTGCGGCAGTTTCAATTTCACGAGATGGACGCAGGCGCGGCCGCCATTCTCGTGACGAGTACAGCTCTCATCACCGGACTCGGCTTTTTCGTGCCGTCGCTCAGCTGATAGTGACTGCTGAATTGCGCTCACCTGGCACCGAAGAAGCGATGTCCAGTCTCCCGTCTCGGTGTGCTCGTACTTTGTTCTGTCGATCTCCGTGGCTCGCTATCGCGCTGGCGGTGTTACTTCTATCCACGGTCCGCGTCGACGCGTCGAACCGGGAGCATACAATCTCGGCCGCCGCTCTCATTCGCGAGGTCGCTGCGGTGTACGGAGAGCACAAACCGCAAGTCGTGACACTGCAGCGCACAATAACCGATTCGACGCCGAACCAGCGGATGTATTTTGTCGAGCTACGAGGGCATTTCCGCAAAGGGAAACTCACGGCGAGGTACCTCCTCTTCTCGGCACTTGCGAAGCGCTGGTACGTCTGGGGTGTGGTGGGTGAGAACGGCCAGCATCATCCGGTATGGATCGTGGACGTGCTGCCTCGGCCGAATTCTTCCTGATACTGAGGTTCTGAATGGCAGAACCGCACGCAGCCCGTGTGTATTGCGATTGTGCTTGCACATGCCCCGACAACACGATGAATGTCAAATGCTGTACGATTGAGCCTGCAATTTTTACTGGAGGAGCAAGAGGGATGCACCACGCGCTGAAAGCCGCGGCCATTGGGTTCGTTTTGCTGCTTGCCACGCCGGTGTCCGCTGCGACTGGCTATAGCGGTTCGAGCGCGGCGTCGTACGCCGATACCTACTGGAGCAAGTACAACGCGGCGTGGCCGACCTTCGCAAACTCGGGTGGAGACTGCACAAACTTTGTCTCCCAGGCACTGAATGCCGGTGGCTTTACTATGCGCATGTCACCGGCATACAGCGGAAACGCGGCCTGGTTCATGCTGCAAAGCCGCAGGCATTGGTCCTATAGTCTGAGCTGGATCAACGCTCAGGACAACAGCGCGTTTCTGGAGGGCTTGCAAGGTATAACACAGGTCGCTACGTACACAGGCATTGCGCCCGGCCAAACTGTGCCCAGCAATGCAAGCCAGGGCGATGTGGTCCTCTACGATTGGAACAATGATGGCGTGTTCGATCATGAAGCGATCATTGCCACGACTGATGGACAGACAGTCGACGCTCACACCAACAATCGATACCATGCGTATTGGACGCTGGCCCAGTACAACAGCAGCTGGCAAACGACCCGTATTGTCGTACTGCATATTCCTCCGACCACAAGCTAGTTCACGTTAAGCAAGAGGCGAGCTTCACGTCTCGGCACTCTCGTTCAAGGGTGAGTGGTCGATGTTCTCAAGGAGCGCTTCCGGATTGTCGAAAATGGCAATCGCGCCCTTCAGCTCATCTTCAGAGTGACCGCCGCAGCGAACGGCGATGGTTCGAATGCCTGCCTTGCCGGCTGATTCGATGTCGTATGGCGTATCGCCCAACATCAAAACGTCTGAGTGGGGGAGCTCGAGCTTATCGAGCGCAACCTGCACTATATCGGGCGCAGGCTTGGATTCGGACACCTCGTTCGACGTGGTTTTGGTCTTGATCAGGTCGGCGATTCCTGCTTTGTCCAGCAAGAGGTCAAGCTCCTCGCCCTTGGCCGAGCTGGCTATCGCGATCCGCAGACCGTCATCCTGCATGCGCTGTACAAGCGCCCGGGCGCCTGGCGCAGGTTTGAGCCCCTGAGCGTAGAGGTGTGAAAAGATCTCTTTCCGTCTCTCCGCGATCTGCTTCCCCACACCGTCTTCCTCGGAGAGGCCGGGAGTCACGCGGGCCATCAGCTTGTCTCCTCCCATGCCGATCAGGGGGCGCAGCGCTTCCACGTCGATCTCGTATCCGAAGTCCCGAAAGGCGTCGGCCCACGCCCGCGCATGAGCGTCGTTGCTCAATAAAAGAGTTCCGTCGACGTCCAGGATGACACCACGCGGCATAGAAGCCCTCCCACGCCCCAAATCATATGCAGGCGCCTGTGCAAGCATCGTACCAGCGCCTCTATCCGGCGGCATTCTTCTGCCGGCGAGCGGCTATCCACTTCTCGCGTTGTTCTTCACGCATCTGCGCGTTTGGTGGCGTGTAGCCTTGCAGAAACCCGTCACGAAAAGCCGCAAATGTGCCTGCCTGAATATGAGTGCGCATCTCGCCCACGAGCTTGACGGTCCATCGCAGGTTGTGAACGCTGGCTAGTCGGTAGGCAAGTAGCTCTTCTGTGCGGAACAGATGATGAAGATAGGCGAGAGAAAAAGTCTTGCAGGTGTAGCAATCGCACCAGGGATCGACGGGCTCCGCTGACGACCGGTACGCCGCGTTCCGGATATTAATCCGTCCGGAACGAGTAAAGAGCGCGCCGTTGCGGCCGAGCCGGGTTTGCAGGACACAGTCAAACATGTCGATGCCGTTGCTAACTGCTTCAAAGAGATCTTCGGGAGCGCCCACGCCCATGAGATAGCGCGGCTTGTCTTTAGGTAGCTCGGCGGCGGACACGGCGAGCATTTCGTAAAACATTGACTTTGGCTCTCCCACAGACAGTCCACCGATTGCGTAACCAGGGAAATCGAGATCGACAATCTGATGAGCGCTTTCTCGGCGAAGCCCCCTGTACATTCCACCCTGCACAATGCCGAACTGTGCCTGATCCGGTCGCTGGTGCGCCGCGCGAGCCCGCGCGGCCCAGCGCGTCGTGCGCTCGAAGGATTCGCGGGTTTCCGCCTCCGTCGACGGGTAACCGGTACATTCATCCAGCACCATGGCGACGTCGGATCCCAGGGCCTCCTGGATGGCGACGACTCGCTCGGGGGTGAAGGTGTGCTCCGACCCGTCAAGATGCGAGCGGAAGGTCACGCCGTTCTCATGCAAGCTGCGCAGGTGACCCAGGCTGAAAACCTGAAACCCTCCGCTATCGGTCAGGATATTGCCGTCCCATGCCATAAAGCGATGCAACCCTCCTAATTCCCGAACCAGGTTCGCCCCGGGTCGCAGGTAAAGGTGATACGTGTTGCCCAGGATGATGCCGGCGCCCATAGCATGTAGATCGTCGGGCGTTAGCGACTTGACTGTTGCCTGTGTGCCGACCGGCATGAAGACCGGAGTTTCCAGCACGCCGTGAGCAAGGTACAAGATTCCGCAGCGAGCCCGGGTCTCAGTGTCCTCCGCCGACACCCGGAATTCCAGGGGCAGACGGTTCAATGCACGACTTGAAAGGCGAAAATCTTGGAACCGGCGAGGACGTAGATCGTTTTTCCGGCCGGCCCAATCGATAGACTTTTGATCTGACCCAGAGGCATGGTCGACGTGCCAGAAACGTACGATCGCACGTAATTGCCCGATTTATCGAACTGCACGATGCGCTGGTTGGTCGGATCTGCTACCCAGACATACGGAAGATTGCGGTCGGTGTACAGAGAGACCGGGTTGTTCATCGGCCTGCGGAGCCCAGAATTTGCGTTGAACTGCTGGGCATTGGCGGCCATGTCAAACTTCAGCACCGTTCCGTTGGCCTTCAGAATAAAGAGGTCGGTCCCATCGAAAGCCAGGCCGCGCGCATCGCTGATGTGCGGTGTGCTGGGAGTGAAGTAGGCGTTCGGGGATGGATTGTAACCGCTGACCCCATCAGGGTAGCGCCACACCTGGTTTCCCAGCGTGTCGAGAGTGTAGACATCGGGATCGTTGGTTGACAGCGCGACGATTTTTTCTTGCGGTGCGCCCTGCGAGAGAGAGGTTGCAGTTTTGGTCCCGGCGTTGTCTCGAACGAGTGTGTTGTGATCGTCGAGGACCAGGACAGTCGTCCCATCGGTCGCCAGGTGTTGGGGAACACCAAAAGTAAAGCCATTGTCGACTTCGCCGCTCTGGGCCACGGTTGACGGATTGGAGGCAGCGTTGGCCGTCAGCGAGAACACGCTCTTACGACCCGCATCGAGGACATACACCATTCCGGGCGCCGTCGCTATTTCTGCCGGTTGAGCGTTGGGATACTGGCCAAAGTTGTTCAGGAGCAGCGGCGTGTACACGCGCGTAATACGATTCAGTGAGTCCGACGTCTGCTGAAGCTGAATTGTGAGAGTACGCACGGTGCGAGCGGACGCCCCGCTGAGCCGAGCCAGACGCAAATTATTGCGCGCTTTTGCGAGGTACTGGTCCTGTACTGCGAAGGACTTGGCGCCGGCGGCAAGAGCGAGATCGCGTCGCACGTATCCGGGATACGGGTCGGCCAGTGCCTTGTGACGGTGGTTGAGATAATACACCGCGGCGGTCGCCGCGATCAGCACCATGACCGCGGCAATTCCAAACCACACAACGGCGGGCGGCGCTGCACGCGTACGTGGGCGCTGGGAGAAGTCAATTCCGTCCAGCCCCGGTCGGACGACGGGAGGTCCATCCGGCACACCAAAGCGACGTGGACGGCGCTTATTGACCGCCTGAATGTCCTTGCTGGTGGCGTAAATCCTTTCCGGTTCGGTGCTGGCCTCAGGAAAAGCCTGCACTGGCGGAATCACGTCTCCCATGTCCTGGTCCGCTCGGATACGGGAGTTTACCTGCTCCATTTCCGAGACCTGCTGTTCGGCCCGTGGCTCAGTCGTATCCTCTACGTGCGCGGCGCGTGCCCTTGGGGTCGGGTCATCCGAAACGACCGGTACCTCATCCGTCGCCTGTTCCTGTATCGGACGCCTTCCGCCGCGGGGATCCTCAGTGGAGGCGGTGGACGGCACGCCACCGTTGGCGATGCCGCCCATGTCCCATGACTCAGCTTCCACGATGGGATGCTCCGTCGTGATTCCCTCAGTCGACCGGGTGCTCGAGGGCGGCAGATCATCAAGATCAACCACCGGTGAACTGGAACGGCGCTCGTCTGACTCGGATTCCATCTGAACGCTCATTGGGGACGGCTCACGTAGCTTGGAGCCGTCACTATATCCGTTGCGCTCAACGCGAAACTCGTCCCACAACATGCGTCCCACCGCCGTCAACGCCTGGACGGCCGTATCCACCTGTTCCATGAACCCTGGTGTTGCTTCTCGTGCTTCCTCGGCTTCGAGGACACTGGCAAGCTGAGCCTCGATCACGATCGCCGTGACATCCTGGCCGTCATGCTCTTTTGCAAGGTTAAGGAGACATTCCGCGATGTCGTCGGACGTACCCGCGCCGAAACAGTCCCTTAGGTCCTCAGCATCAAGGCCCTTATGAAACCAGCTGGAGCAAAGTGCCACCACATCGTCTGGACCTATCTGATCGCGGAACACTGAGATGCGTGGACCCGCCTGAGAACCGATGGCCCGGCTAAAGGGTGACGAGCCGCCAACCGACGCGGGTATTGAGTGCAGGCGACCGTCGTGGAGAACGTAGACCTGGGCTGGAGCGACCTGACCGAGGTAGACCGTGTCACCTTCTACCGCCATCACACTGAGTCCGAGGGACACGTGTCCCTCGAATTCTTCGCGAACAGTTTCATGGGAGGCGCGTAAAGCAGCCTTCAGCCGCTGCGGTGGTGGATCCTCTCCGTGCGTCGCATATTCCCACGACACCACGTCCGCTGCCCGCTTTCGCGCGCGCGTTCCCATCTGTCCTCCACTGGACGACTCGGTAACGATGTACAGCGAGGCATTCCCGTCCGGCGATGTGGCAGAAGCGACCTCGGGTTCAACACGAAACGTGTCACCGTTGTCCTGTCTGCGCCCGCCTGACAGGTTGAAGTACGAGGTGAGAAGGACGAGTTCGTCTTCCATGGGGAGGCGTTTAGGTAACGCGCAAAGTATATCCCGGCATCTGATGCAAGGTCCAAGAAAGGAATGTAGATGGCACAGCCGGGAGGCTTCGCGAGCTTGACGATAAGCCCCGAAAATAGGTACAATTTGATACAGTTTTGCCCAGTTTTTGGTAGGAAAAAGGCAGTTTGCGAATGGATAACGCGGGCCGTATAGAGCCGGTCAATATCGAGCAAGAGATGCGCGAGTCGTATCTCGATTACGCGATGAGCGTCATCGTGTCTCGGGCCCTTCCCGATGTACGCGACGGATTGAAGCCGGTTCACCGGAAAATCCTGTATGCCATGCATGAGCTCGGGCTAACGGCGCGATCCGGATATCGAAAAAGTGCAGCCGTGGTGGGCGAAGTCCTGGGAAAATATCATCCTCACAGCGATGCCGCAGCATACGATACGTTGGTGCGCCTGGCGCAGGACTTTTCGATGCGTTATCCCCTGGTGGATGGCCAGGGGAATTTCGGCTCGGTTGATGGTGACGCTGCGGCGTCTATGCGGTACACCGAAGCGCGTATGGCTCCCATTACGGACGAGCTTATGGCGGACATTGAAAAAGAGACCGTTGATTGGCAGCCCAACTATGACGGCCGCGAGACGGAGCCGGTATCTCTTCCCAGCCGCATTCCGAATCTGTTGATCAACGGATCATCGGGCATCGCGGTCGGTATGGCGACAAACATCCCGCCTCACAATTTGCGCGAGGTGTGCGATGCGTCCGCTCACCTGATCGATCACCCGGAAGCCACAAACGCGGATTTGGCAGAGTTTGTCAAGGGTCCGGACTTTCCCACCGGTGGGGTCATACTCGGCCGGGAGGGCATCGATCACGCTTACGGCACCGGCCATGGCCGCATCATTGTGCAAGCCGTGCACCATCTGGAAGAGCTTCGTGGCGGGCGCTGGGCGGTCGTTGTCACTGAGCTGCCGTACCAGGTAAACAAGGCAACCCTTTTGGAGCGGATCGCCGATCTGGTACACGAGAAGAAAATTCAGGGTATCTCGGACTTGCGGGACGAATCGGATCGTCAGGGCATGCGCGTTGTGATCGAGCTGAAGCGGGAGGCGCAGCCTCGTTCCGTGCTGAATCAGCTCTATAAGCACACCGCGCTACGGAGCTCGTACTCCATCAATATGCTGGCGTTGGTCGATATGCAACCACGAGTCCTCGGGCTGGACATGATCCTGCGCCACTTCCTGGCGTACCGTCGCGACGTTGTGCGGCGCAGAACCGAGTTTGAGCTGCGAAAGGCGCGCGAGCGAGCTCATATTCTGGAAGGGCTGAAAATCGCGCTGGACAACCTGGATAAGGTGATCTCCACCATCCGGCAGTCGCAGACACAGGAGTCGGCACAGAAGAATCTTATCGCTGCGTTTACTCTCTCTGAGGCACAGGCCAAAGCGATTCTGGCCATTCAGCTTGCCCGCTTGGCGGCCCTGGAACGCAAGAAGATACTCGACGAGTACCAGCAAATCCTCAAAACGATCGCCAAGCTGGAGGATATCCTGTCGAGCCCCAAGAAAATCGACGGCGTGGTCAAGGATGAGCTGCGTGAGGTCCGCGAGAAGTATGGGGACGATCGCCGAACGCGCATTATGCGCGAGGAAGCCGGCGAGTTTACCGAGGAGGATCTGGTCCCGGACGAGGAAGTCGTGGTGACCATGACTCGCAAGGGGTATATCAAGAGGATCCCCAGCGCTACATAC
>DASVZE010000135.1:0-5962 GCA_036391775.1 Chloroflexota bacterium
TTGGCGGTATCCTGTGTCCATGCCGCCGTGCTTCATGGGCGAACGACTGAGGGCGCAATAATCACCGAAAGGCACGTGGGCGCCACTCCTCGACGAACTGTGAGCCAGTGACAGGGGTTATTGATCAGGGTTTCATCGAAGAAAGGATGTGCATCATGCGCCGGTTCTTGCTTGTCTTCTTTGCTGGGTTGCTCATTGCAGCGGGAACGCCGGCGCCACGGGGTGTGATGGCCTCAGGCTCGGGTGCCCGCCAGGTTGCTTCCGCAGCCAAGCCGTGCAAGAAGGGGTACAAGCGGGTCAACGGTCTCTGCAAGAAGCAACCGGCCACGACCAAGACGTTCAAATTGAAGGCCGTCCAGGTGGCCGGTTTCACCGCCGTTGATGCGCAGGGCAATATCTACGCGGACAGCGGCACGACCTCTGTCGTCAAGTTCTCGCCTGCGGGAAAAGTGCTTGCTCAATGGGACGGGCTGCATGCCGACGGGGATCGACCGGATCCCGCGGGAGGGATCGCGATCGACGGGCAGGGCAATGTTTTCGTTGTCGACACAGATGCGAATCGCATCGTCAAGCTGTCGCTCTCTCTACATGCCCTTGCCCAATGGGGAGGCTATGGGATCGCTCCTGGCCAGTTCATCCAGCCGGAAGGCATTGCGGTTGATGCGCAGGGCAACATCTACGTGGCCGATACCGGAAATTCACGGATCCAGAAACTCTCGCCGGACGGATCGGCCTCGAATGTCTGGGACAACGGCAACGATCTTCGCAATCCCGTGGCTGTCGCCGTGGATCAGCACGGCGCGGTCTATGTGGTGGACGTTGGCTACAACCGAGTCGTGAAGCTGTCACCGTCCGGTCAGCGGCTTGCAGTGTGGACGAATCTCGGTTCAACGTCAAACTACTATGGAGTCGATCTGACGGTCGGTAAAGCGGGGAACGTCTACGTCGCCGACCCGGGAGACACGGAGATCCTCAAGCTCTCTCCCAGTGGGAGCGAGCTGGATTCCTGGTCGTCGGACGCGCTGAGCGGGTACACCTTCGTGGGCGTGACGCTATCCCCACAGGGGACGGTCTACGCCTCTGAGTGTCCTAACTCAAACCTGCCCCCCGCTTACTGCCGCACTGTGAAACTCTCCTCCGGAGG
The DNA here is from genome assembly GCA_036391775.1 of Chloroflexota bacterium. Classification (GTDB taxonomy): domain Bacteria; phylum Chloroflexota; class UBA5177; order UBA5177; family UBA5177; genus DASVZE01. Next base: position 1,145 of record DASVZE010000135.1, read on the forward strand.
CCAAACGCTGACCGTCTGGCAGTCCGGCGCAAATCCTATCGCACCGGGCACCAAGGTTGACATCGGGGGCTACGGGCTCTATCTTCGCTGCCTCGGTCAGGGCAGTCCAACGGTGATCTTTGAGTCAGGGTATGGCTTCACGTCGGGTGAATGGTCCTACCTCCAGCCGCAGGTGGCCGGCCAGACCCGGGTGTGTGCCTACGACCGAGCCGGCATTGGCTACAGTGACGCCCGTCCGAATAGCACCAATGCAAGCGGGCTGCAAACCGTGAAAGAGCTTCATACGCTTCTCCAGAAGGCCAACATACCAGGCCCCTATGTCTTGGCCGGACACTCTTTTGGCGGGATCTTCATCCGGTTATTCACCGAATCCTACCGATCCGAGATTGCCGGGATGGTGCTGATCGATTCATCCCATGAGGATCAGTGTGTAGCCCTCAACGACTCGACGTGCGGCGCGGGCAGCGGGGAGATACCGGACGGGTTCGCTACGACCTTCCAGCAGCTCGACGCGGCAACCGGCGGGGTCGTCAAGGGATCATTGCGGGACCTTCCGCTTGTGGTGCTCACTCAGAACGTCCGGCTGCCCGCGTGTCTGGACTGCATGGGAAACGGGGCGAACGGACAGGTCTGGGCAAACTTCCAGCGTGACCTGGCGTCGGCGTCGTCGAATAGCATCCATGTGGTGGCTATGCGCAGCGGCCATCTCATTCCCTTTGAACAGCCCGGCCTCGTTATCGAGGCGGTTCGCCAGGTGATCGACACTGCCAGAAGCACCTCACATGTCCTTTCTCCGTGCGGGGCCGCATTCCAACAGCTGGGTGGCCAGTGTATGTCGTAGCGCAGCGAGACGGTTGGACCGGACATTTCCGGTGTCTCAGTCCGTCACTCCGGGAGTCTGGAGCCTCTTGACGCGTGTGAAATGAGACTGGATCGTCTGCCAGGAATACGTCGATAGCTCGATCGTCGCCCGTATCTCCCGGCAACATTCCGGATCTGGGACGTGCGCGCGGTCTCAGGTGCGACGACGACAAGGTCCTTCAACCGGTCGACTCCAGGTACATCGCGGACGATCTCCTCGACGGCCGTTCGTTCGAAGCCCCAGTTCACCGCTCCCGAAAGGGTCACACATCCGTGTGAGGCCCTGGCGATCACCCTTCCCGGTGGCGTGGTCCGGGAACGATCGACGGCTTCATCACGGAAGAAGCGGCCGATTCTTTCATTGACAATCGTTGAAAGCTGGGTATCGGTCGACAAGACTTCCTCGCTCATGACGGCCGTCATCGGAGCCTCCGGCCGGCCAAATTCCACCGGCAGAGATCGTGACACTGGTGGAGCGCTTTGCTCCGTCGCGACGGGTGTGATCGGTTCAACTTCAAAACATCGTCCTTCCTGTAAAAAGCTCATAGAAAGAAGCTCTTCCTCGAGGGCTCTCACCTGTGGTTGGAGCTCGAACGCAACATACGACCTGATACTGCTCCACTGGCTCTCGCTGGCGAAGTACAACTCGTCGTTGCAATCTCGTAAGAGCTGGAACCGGCAACAGTCCGAATCGCTTTGTGCCAGAGAGGCCAGCTGTCCCCACGTCCGGATCCAGGCCTCTGCATGCTTGGGTGAGACGACAAAACTGGAATAGATGCTGAGTGTGGGTGCTTCGCCGGAGAGCGCCTTCGAGGTCGTACTCTGGACTGTCGTCAGACCGACGTCGAGGCTGACGGGCGGATGCATCCGATCGGGTGTCAACGGGGCATACACCACCATTGGTCGAATCCTCTCTTCATCGACTATTGAGGCATCCTTAACTCTCACCATAGACGTCAGCCTGCGTGCTGCATATCGGGTGAAGACCTGAGTCTTGACCTGAAAATGGCTGGAGACTCAGCTACCAACGATCGCAAGCGCGGGATATGGACGCGATTGACCGAGGGTGATAGTCTCCACCAGAGGGTGCCCGAAAATAGAAGATGGCAGTAGCCGCATGGTATCGACAAGCGGTAGAGTACGGGCGGCTCCTGCCGCATCAATTCCGACAACATCGAATAGGAATCACCGGTCTGGGTCAGACGGAGGGACAGGCATCACCTGGGTAGCGGCGTGTCGCGACACGCCCGCCTCTCGCTGGATGCACAGTCCAACCGCCTGATCGTAGGGTCCTGGACCGAGGTGAACCGGTCGCAACCGCCTCAAGCGATGGTCTGGTTCGCAGGCGTCGAGGAGAGTGGAGCGGCATGAGAGACCGATGGAGGGCGTTTCGCGAAACGCCCCTACCGACGGACCGTCACGTTGTGTCGGAATAGATGTGGCAGGAGCTTGCCCCTACCAGAGCGGTCAAGGCTACATGAGTGCTGGCCTTATTGAAATACGCTCTATGACGTACAGGACTTGCCCGTGGTCAGGCTGCGGCCTCCCGTCTGGTCGAGAAAGAGCGGACGGCTGGTCGACAATTGACCGCCCGTCGATGGGTCGACCATCTGGGTATCGCCGGTGGACAGCATCACGCAACCGCTTCCGTCAAGCGCGTTGGTGAAGTAGTCTCCCAGCCGGCGGTCCTGGCCGGTGACGACGCAGGTCGTCCCGCCCTGACAGATGCCGCCCACGTGAATCACGCCATTCGGATGCAGCGCGTCCGGGGGAACGGCGTTGACCGCCTGGGCAGGATGTCCCAGGGCCTGAGGCGCCCCGAAGATATTCGCCACCTGCACCGTCCATTGTGTCGGCTGACCGCCCGCCACAAGCGAGGCGCTGTCGCAATCGGGATCGGTGAGCTGGTTCGACTGATACCACGTCACGGAGATGTTACCGGCGCTGCCTGCTGTTATCCAGGGCCAGAGGACCGTCGTGCCGGGATGAGCAACGGTATACGGGCCATGCCAGGTGGCACCCTTGTCGGTGGTGTAGGCCAGCATGATGGAGTTGGGAAGCAGGCTCGGACCGCCGATGGCGTTGGGAAGCAGGGTGCTGCAGCCGTTTTGCGGATCCAGAGGGTTAGTGTCGCGCGGCTGCGTATCCCAAACCACGTAAATAGTGTTGGCGGAATCGAAGGCTATGGCCGGCCAGTGTGCGAGCTGCCCATCAGGAGAAGCCACTCCTTCAGAGGGGGCAAAGCTGCCTGTGAAGCTGGACGCATTAGTGAGCACGCTGATGCCGACACCGTTGACGTTGCCGTTGCTGTCGAAGAAGTCGGCCGGCTCGATCAGACTGCCGTCGAGATGGTCATAGTAGATCTGGCCGAAGCCGGAGTATGACGTGGTGGCCGGGAACCGCGAGTTGGTATACGATCCGTTATCCACGATGCCGTTCGTGCTGCACGTGATGGTCAGTGGAGAAGATATCTGTCCCTGGAAGACTTCATGACCGTTCCCCGGACCTTCCACCGTATCCGTTGACATAAAGAACTGATTGGGCTTCCCACCGGCCAGCCAGGGGCGATCGCCGTCATGGCACTGGGGCGTCCCGGCCAGGAAGTTCTTTCCGCCATCCGAAGAGGCGAAGACCCCGTCGTTTCCCAGATCGATGCCGACGTTGTAGATGTTGTTGGCTTCGTCTTCCGTGAGCGAGGGGTCACTGAAGCCGGTGGCAAGTGGGTTCTTTAGCGAAAGTGACCAGGTTTGACCGTGGTTCGTCGAGTACCACACGTTGACCTGGTTGTTGTAGCTACAAAGGAAACCGGTGGGAGGGGTGCTGCGGATGTCACAGTCGCCGCTGGGATCCGCTGCCCCACCCCTGTAGAAGTGAGTCGTGCCCTCGTGGGAGGAGTAGACCAGATTTCCCGTCCCGTGGCTGTAGATCACGAAAGGCTCGCCGCCCGCAAGGGATGTGCTGACATAGCCGGCGGCAAAAGATGGCGCCGTCTGAGCAGCGGTGCCGGAGGTCGGCAGAGCGGACAGGCCGATCACGAACACGCCGGCAGTTACCAGGCCTAGGGCTCGGGCGCGGACACGTTGGGGAAGTATCGCGTTCATCCGTCTATACCTCGCATATGCACGAACCGACTGTATGGGCCTGGCCACGAGAAACGCGGACACCGCGCCGGTGCCTGGCCCTCTCACACCACTTCCATTCTCTGGCGGCTCATGCAGCCCGCTGTATAGGGTCAGCGCCCTATTTTTCGCCTAGGGCGCGTCCTAGCCCTGGGATATTCCTTTGGTATAGCAATGCTCGGCAACACGACGGAAAGCGACAATACGGCTACCGATCAGTGGAAGACGACGGGAGTCGTCGCGGCAATGACTGCTGCTTCCGCTTGCGTGACCTTTCTTTCTTGCTTCTTGACAACATCAGGTTTGGTTGTGAAGCGATGGATACACTCTTCCTGACCGCAGTTCACGGTCACGGACTCACCAGGAACCACAGTGTCCACCGCGCTGAACGGAATGTACAACGCCGTTTCGCCGATACCCAGGAACCCTCCTTCGGTGACTTTGAAGTAATCCAGGCTCGAGGCGGGAGTCTCCTCGAGGCCGGTCCAGACGTGCGAGATCGCACCCAGTTCCTCACCGTCGGACACGTATACCCTCATGCCTGGTTCGATAACTGCATTCTGAGTTGACATTTCTTTATCTCCTTCGTCGTTTTGATACTGGTCCTGGCGCGCCGCCGGTGGTCCGGACGACAGGTGATACCTTCAATCGACGTTCAAAAGTGGCAATGCTCTAGCTTTGGTCACATGGACGAGGCAGTGGCTGACTTATACGTTCAGACATCTTTGAGAGGGGGGCTGCCCGCCGGCCCATTTTGTTGACGTACCTCCACTCTGACTCTATGCCTGTGCGACGCGATTCGCCATCGGTCAAGGACCTGATACATGGTGCGAATTGG
>DASVZE010000136.1:0-7296 GCA_036391775.1 Chloroflexota bacterium
GGCCGACAATGATATCGTGCTGGACGACAAACGGGTGTCACGCCATCACGCCGAGATTCAGGAAAAAGGTGGCCGCTGGCTTTTGCGTGATATGGGAAGCACCAATGGAACAGCCGTCAACGGCAAGATCGTGAAGGAAGCGGCACTCAAGCCCGGAGACCAGGTGTCTCTTGGCGGCCTGGAGTGTACGTGGGAGCAATAGGCGACGCTTGAGCGTTGACGACGCACTGCTCGTTGGACGGATTGCCTTTGTCGCTGCGCTGTATGCATTTCTGCTCGTGCTTGGACTTTTGCTGCGTCGCGAGCTCCGTACCCGTGCTTCACTGCTGGATGAGCGAGCGCCCTGTGACCTCCTGGTGGTAGATCCTCACGACACTGCCTTCGAGGCCGGCGAACGCATTCCGCTTCTCTCCCAGTCCACGATTGGTCGTGGCGGGGACAGTGACATCGTTCTAGATGACTCGTTCGTATCGGCCGAACATGCTCGACTGGGATGGAATGGTCGCGGATGGGTGCTGGTCGACCTTGGAAGCACAAATGGGACGCTCCTCAATGGGAAGCAAGTGAAGCGGGCAACCTCAGTCAAGCCGGGCGACACAATCGAATTTGGCAGGGTCAAGACCAAGCTCGTACCAGTATGAGGATTCGATATACCTTCCGCACAGCAGAGTTCGTCTTGCTTATCCTGGCAGGGGCCATCGTCATTGGCGGTTTCTGCCTGTTATCAGCGGTCGATCACCGACACATCGTTACCGGCGATTTGCGATACCCAGCCCTGTACGTCGGCAGCACGCTGCTCCTGAGCCTCTGGATGGGCCGATTTGCGCCGCGATCGGATCAGCTTATTTTGCCCACGGTGTCCCTGCTCGCCGGTGTCGGCGTTCTCGTCATTTCTCGCCTGGACCCGTCGCTAGGGCATAAACAAGTCGTGTGGATATTGCTGGGCGAAACTGGTGTGGCGATCCTGCTTGCTTTGCCTCGAAGCGTGGGCGCGCTGCGACTGTACAAGTACACGTGGGCGTTCATAGGGCTTGTCTTAATCATCGCGACCATATTTCTGGGTACGGACATCAACGGCAGTGGATATCGCAGATGGATCGGCTACCATGGCATCTTCTTTCAGCCTGTGGAGCTTCTCAAGCCTTTGATAGCTATCTTCTTTGCCGCATACCTCGACGAGAAACACGAGCTGCTGACAGGCGCGCGATTACGCATAGGGCGCCTCCGGCTTCCACCGTTTCAGTATCTCGGTCCCCTGGTCTTGATCTGGAGCTTATCACTGCTGTTGTTGGTCAAGCAGAATGATCTGGGAAGCGCCCTTCTATTTCTCGGGATCTTCCTTGCGATGTTGTACATCGGAACCGCCCGGGCGGTCTATCCGCTAACAGGGCTCGGAATGTTCGCTGCCGGCGTTTTCGCGTCGTTTCACCTATTTCCCCACGTACGACTGCGAACCGAGGTATGGCTTGACCCATGGGCCCACAGTACAGGAAGTGGATTTCAGCTGGTGCAAGGGTTGATCGCTCTGGGCGCGGGAGGGATTGGCGGTCAAGGACTGGGACAGGGCCAGCCGCTGAACGTCCCCGTCGTAACGACCGACTTCATTCTGGCCGCCATTGGTGAGGAGCTTGGTCTGGCCGGCATCGCGGCTCTGCTCGGGCTTCTTCTCTTTCTTATCTTTCGCGGTATGGCAATCGCCGTGGAAGACCCAGACGGTTTCCGAAAGCTCCTGGCCGCGGGCCTCATGGCTATCCTGGGCATCCAAACCATCGTGATCGTGGGAGGGACGACCCGACTCATGCCACTGACAGGCGTGCCACTTCCCTTCCTTAGCTACGGAGGAAGCTCGGCGCTGGCCAACTACCTCATCGCCGGCTTGCTGCTAAAGATTTCGTCCGAGCGTGCTCAGGTGCAGACGTGAACGCGAATATTCGTCGGCTGGGAGTCTTCTTCCTGGTTGCTTTCGCCATTATCATCGTGGATCTGACGTACTGGCAGGTGTTCGACGCTGCCGGCCTTCAGGCGCGAGCGGACAATCCGCGGCTCAGATACGCGGCTATCCACGTGCGGCGTGGGCTCATTTGGGATCGAAATGGAACAGTGCTCGCCGGAAGATCCGTCGATCAATACGGGGTCGTTCATCGGACGTACCTGGATCCGAGTCTTTCACAGGTAATCGGGTACAGTAGCCAGCAATATGGCAATTCAGAGCTGGAAGCAAGCTACAACGATTATTTGACGGGCCAGAAGGTAGGCACAAGCTGGCAAGCGGAGATAGATCAGCTTGAACACAAGCCCGTGGTCGGCAATAACGTCACACTCACCATAGACGACCGCCTGCAAAAGGAGATCGCCAACATCATGCCGGATCAACCCTCATCGGCGATGGTCGCGGACCCCCGTACCGGAGAAATTCTGGGAATGGTGTCCAAACCGTCCTTCGATGCCGGCCAAATTGGGAATCCTTCTTACTGGCAGGCACTGCTCAACAACCCGGACGAGCCACTCATCAATCGGGCCGTTAGCGGTTTCTACCCTCCGGGATCGACCTTCAAAGTGGTAACTCTGTCCGCGGCGCTCGACAGCGGGGTGTACTCGCTCGACTCTCAGTTTGACGGCCAGCAGGCAACCGGGCCACTCACGGTTCAGGGCCACGTGTATCCGGCGACGATCAACAATCTGGGAGACTGCGGAGGTCGAGTGGTCTCACCACCAATCTCGCTGGAGGAGGCACTTGTGTGCAGTGACAATATCGTCTTCGCACAGGTAGGACTCCGGCTGGGCAGCAGCCGGTTTATCGACTATGCTCAGCGGTTCGGTTTAGGCAGCGTGCCTTCGTTTGATATTCCCGTAGCGGAAAGCCGCATCGGACCATCGGGCTCATCTCTCGACCCGGTGACGCTGGCGAGCAGCGCGTTCGGGCAGGGCGGTCTCCATGTCACCCCGTTGCAGATGCTGCTATCGGTCGAGGCCATAGCGGATGAAGGCCGAATACCAAGACCAGTTCTGGTGCGAAGCGTCACCGCGCCCGACGGTTCGGTTGTGCAAAACGAACAGACCGGCACGCTGGGACAGCCCATTTCCAGCGGCGCGGCGGACCTGGTGAAGCAGGCAATGACTCAGGTTGTAGGAGTGGGAACGGGTGTCCTGGCGCAGGTGCCCGGAGTGACCATGGCGGGTAAGACCGGTACAGCTGAAACAGGTGACGGCAAGCCACCCCACGCGTGGTTCGTGTGCTTTGCCCCGATCAATCACCCACGTGTTGCAGTAGTCGTCATGGTCGAACACGGAGGCGAAGGCGCGACCGTCGCCGCCCCACTCGCGAAGCAGATCGTACAAGCGGCCCTGCCCCTGGTGCCACAGTAGCTGCGTGTCCCTCACGGTCAAGCAATCCAGCTTTGCCCACAGAAGCACCATAGGCCGTATCGAATGCGCCACTATACTGGAACGGCGCGGCGCGCGGCACATCTAGCAGACGAAAGGACACCGGATGGAGATCAAAACAGTGGGCGTCGTCGGAGCGGGCCTGATGGGATCCGGCATCATCGAGCAGACGGCGCGCTGTGGATACATGGTTATCGCTCGCGAAATCGACGACGCGGCTGTTCAAGGCGGGCAGGAACGGATTGCCGCCTCTATGAACAGAGCGATAGAGCGCAACAAGATGAGCGTTGAAGACCGAGATAAGGCCAGCCGCAATATGCGCTGGACGACGCATCTCGAAGAACTCGCCGAATGCAACCTGATCGTCGAGGCCATTGTGGAGAATCTCCAGGCGAAGCAGAGTCTATTCCAAGATCTGGATCGTATCACGGGCGATGATGTCGTGCTGGCGAGCAACACATCATCGGTGAGCATCACGGCGCTGGCCTCCGTTACGTCCCGTCCGGACAAAGTCGCCGGCGCACATTTTTTTAATCCTGTTCCCGTCATGAAGCTTATAGAGCTGGTTCGCGGACTGGTGACGAGCGAAGCAACCATGCAGCTGCTCACTGATTTCGGAAGGTCACTGGGCAAGAAGGTCGTGGTGGCAAAGGATACGCCAGGCTTCATCGTGAATTACCTGCTGGTCCCTTACTTGCTTGACGCGGTGCGGGCGGTGGAGGAAGGCACAGCCTCCATTGAGGATATAGATACCGGTATCGTCCTGGGTCTGAATCATCCCATGGGACCATTGACGCTCCTTGATTTCGTCGGAATTGACACGACCCTCCATATCGCTGACGTCATGTATGAAGAGTTTCGCGATCCCAGGTACGCCGCGCCACCGCTCTTGCGCAAGATGGTTCGAGCCGGTTACAACGGACGGAAACGCAACTCGCGGGGCGGATTCTACGATTACTCGGGCGAACTGCCCACCCCGGCCAGGCTCGGATGGTAACCGTGTACACCCAGATCGAACTCGACCGGCGCGAAAAGTTCGTTGTGGTAACCATCAATCGACCTCGAGTGCTCAACGCACTCAGTCATGAGACCCTGGACGAGCTTCGCTCAGTGTTCGAGAGCATGAACGACGAGCGCGACGTACGGGCAATTATCTTGACTGGAAGCGGTGGCAAGGCGTTTGCCTCAGGTGCCGATATCGGTGAGCTACAGGCTCTGGAATCGGCCCAGGAAGGGTATGAACATTCCCTTCGAACGCATCAGATCTTGTTCACGATGCAGCAGCTACCGCAAGCGGTCATCGTGGCGGTCAACGGTTACGCACTTGGGGGCGGGTGCGAGCTTGCCATGGCCGGCGACATTATATTGGCATCCGAGAATGCTCGCTTTGGTCAGCCCGAGGTGCGATTGGGCATTATCCCGGGATTCGGCGGAACACAGTTCTTGCCGCGTTTAGTTGGACGGACGCGCGCGCTCGAGCTCATTCTGACTGGACGACAGATCACAGCGAACGAGGCTCTCGATATGGGCCTGGTAAATAGGGTTGTTCCGGCGGAGCAGCTAATGCCCGCCGCGGAGGAGATGGCGACCGCCATCTCTCAACACGCTCCATTGGCGATTGCACTCGCCAAGCGCGCCGTCTACGAAGGTCTTGAGATGAGCCCCCGGGCGGGAAACCAGATTGAGGCCACGTATTTTGGCCTGGCCGTTGGCACAGCGGATCGCCGAGAAGGCACCTCGGCCTTTCTTGAGAAGCGCCGGCCAATTTGGCAAGCGAAATAGCTCGATGCGGGCCGGGATCCTCTCAATCGGGGAAGAGCTCCTGCGGGGGGACGTTGTCGACACCAACGCGGCGTTTCTAGCTCGTGAAGCGAGTCAGCTGGGGTTGCGGGTTGAGAGTATCAGCGCTCAGGGAGACTCGCTCCCCGCGCTAAGCGGTGCAGTCGAGCGCAGTCTCCGGACGGTCGACGTTACTATTTGCACCGGAGGGCTCGGTCCTACGGCGGATGACCTCACGCGCGAGGCCATTGCCGCCGCCCTGGGTGAGGAGATGCGCATTCAACCTGATCTGCTGGCAGACCTTGAAGGTCGGTTCGCCAGCATGGGCCGGCGCATGCCGGAGCGCAATACGAAGCAAGCAACTCTCATTTCATCGGCCGAAGCAATTCCAAACCCGAACGGTACCGCGCCCGGCTGGTACGTCAGTCGTGGAACTCGAGTCGTGGCGGCGCTTCCAGGTCCGCCTCGTGAGATGCGTCCAATGTGGCAGAACTGGGTGAAACCACGGCTTGAAGCCATGTTGGACGGCAAAGTTGCCATGCTCTCCTTGCTGACATTTGGACTGGGAGAGTCGGCAGTAGAAGAGAAACTGGACGACATCATTCAAGGGAATCCCCGTGTCGTCGTAGCCACCTATGCCAAAGAGAGCGCGGTAGAAGTCCACATAACGGCACGGGCGGATACGCTCGAGGAGAGCCGCCACCTCTTATTCCAAACGGAAGCGCATATACGGCAGCGGCTCGGTGAAGTGATATTCGGTTCCGGGACCGAAACCCTCTCATCAGCAACACTCGATGCCGCTGCGCAAAACGGAATGAGCATTGCAGTCATGGAGTCTTGCACGGGGGGCGCTCTGGCCAGCATGATCACGGATACTGCCGGAAGCTCCAACTCTTTTCGAGGGGGAGTCGTGGCGTACACGCGTGAGGCAAAGGAACGGTACGGCGTCCCTTCCGAGGTCATCGAGCGGCACGGGATCATTAGCGCGGAGACTGCCCTGGCAATGGCGGACGCAGCGCGCTTTCTATTTCACTCTGATATAGGGCTCGGAACAACGGGTGTAGCCGGGTCGGATCCGGTAGAGGACAGGCCGTCCGGGACCGTCTTTATCGCACTTTCCGGCAATAGCCTGCGCGAAACACGCGAGATTCATCGGCCGGGTGACCGGCCTTTTATCAAGCGCTTCGCATCGTTGTGCGCTCTGGATCTGCTACGGCGGCAATTAAGGCACGGCGCATGAAACGCCTCTGGAACAGACTCTACAACAACCATATTATTTACTGGCGTTTTCGCTACGTGACGCGCACCAGGCTCCGGCTGCAGTCGTGGTATCGGCGTCGCCGGCCCGGTGTTCCCACGCGTCAGTACCGGCCGCGAGCGAGTGCCTCTGTTGTGCGCTATCAGACGTCTCGTCGTTCGTGGCTCATACTGGCACTTATGGTGTGTGCCCTTACGGCTCTCAGTGTTATTGGCCACCGAACCGACGTGAATCATCTTCTCATCTACGTCGCACAGGTTGGCGTCATTCTTGCCAGTCTGTACGCTGCGGTGCAGGGAGTGTGAGCGTGGTTCATGAGACTGTCAAGATGGACTGTATAATGCGGCGGAGGGAGTTCAATTCGCGTGCCGGGAGAAGTGCATGATTCAGTCCGGTAGGCGAGTCCAGAGCTCGGCTCTTGCCACTCGCCTGGTTGCCCGTGCCGGTCTCACTGCGAGACTGGTACTCGCCGAATTGCTGGTGGGCTCTCCAGTCCTCACCCGTGTCGGCTTTGTCGTACTCGCCGTCCTACTTCAGACCATTGCATTGTTCAGTCCCGGCCACTTCAGGCCGGCAGACACACCTTTCTTTGCTGTGTTGGTTCCCGCTGCGACCCTGGGTGCAATCGGGTTCTTGATTTGCGCTGCGGTACCATTCAATCGCCTCAATTGGCTGCGTGTGCGCCAGGGGGTAGCAGGTGCCGGCTTAGTCGCTCTACTGACGCTTTCCGTCGTCGGAGTCTTTCACGCCATTCCAGCAGTTGGCTCGATGGCTCAAGACAACCCTCCGAGCAACGACGGCGCCGTCATGGATTACTATGCCGCTCGCCAGGTCTTACACGGACATAATCCGTATGCCAAGACCAACATTGTGGC
>DASVZE010000137.1:0-2650 GCA_036391775.1 Chloroflexota bacterium
CGGACCGCGCGGCGCGGCTACTGCCCGCGCACGCGTGCACGCACACGGCCTTGATCCGCCCGGCTCATGGATGGTCAATCGGGTTAACGGCAATGGGACCGGATGCGCGGGCCTGGCCAGTAAGATAGGGCCCATCTGGCGCCGGCTCAGCCGATTTAGCGGGATGGTGGGTGTGCACCAGCGGACAGAGGTCTACGGTGACTGTGAAGGCCACTGCCGGGGACGGCACGTTCAAAGACAGATGCGAAGGAGGCCAGAGCATGGCAGCATCGGACGAACTCCACAAATTGACAGGCAGAGCGAAGGAAGCGGAACAGAAAGCGGCCAATGCAAGGCAACAAGCGAAGGCGGAGCTCGAGAAGACCGTCAACAGCTCACGGGCGTCAATGCAGGCCGAAGCGGCCAAGCTGCAGGAGAGCGCGCAGGCATCCCACGCGAAGGTCTCCTCGTGGTGGGATGAACAGCAGCAAGCCTGGAATGCCCACATCGACAAGATGCGTCAGGGAATGAATGAGCAAAAAGCGAAGCGTAAGGCGAAGGGGACCGAGATGGGGGCCGAGCAGGCTGAAGCCGACGCCTACTTTGCGATTGACTTCGCGTACGCGGCAATCGAGGCGGCCGAGTACGCCGTCCTCGATGCGATTCTCGCCCGTGAGAATGCGGAGGAGGCGGCAGCCGCGGCCAGCGCTGGCGGCACCCGGTAGGGGCTCGGCGCCATCGTCACCAGGTAACGCGAGCCTAACTGCAAACCCGTCTTAGCACGAACACACACATCCGCGCCGTCCCCCGGCCGCCTTCCACAGGAGGGAGCTGCGTGGTAATCGAGATCGCGCGGGTGAATCCTCCACAAGAGCAGCATGATCTAGCGGACCGACAAGAATATCTTCCGGGTCACGGGAACCTGTCGATCCGCGACATCACCGAGGAGGTCGTGCTCGAGAGCATCACCAGCGGCGTGGGCAAGACGACCGCGGTTATGTCGACACTGCGTCTATTCGCTCAGCGACATCTCGAGGTATAGTTCATCCCGCAGTGGGAGACCGTACCGACCGATCAACGGGATCTCCGGCTTGAGGGCCCGGGCAGCTTGCATGGCATTCGGGCGGAGATCCACGAGGACGAACCCGCGTCGCTGGTAGAACCGAAGCGCGTCCACATTGTCGTTGGTCGTGACGAGCCACACCCGAGTGCACCCTGCCTGCCTTGCCGCCTTCTTGACTGCCTCGATGAGTGCGGTCCCGCTGGCCCGTCAATATCTGCCCAAGCATCCCTTCCTTCGGGACCCAATGAAGATGTGACCGTTAACCAATTGTCACTGGCCATCCTCATATGCGCGTGGTCAAGCCGGCTCTGACCACTTTGGCCCATCACTACACGATTCCAGGCCTATTGACCTGAGATGCGGTGATCCATGTCCGACCGTGAGCGTGGTGATGCGTCTTACGTTAAGTCTCGGCTACTCAGCGATCACTCCGGGGCGGCTGCAACCGAGCCGGATGCGGGCCGCTAGGCTTTAGGGAGCCCCGAAATGATCTCCTCCAACCGATCGTCCTGGCGCTGCAGGTGGTTGTCCTGCACTGTGAGATGCTCCTGAATCTGGAGCGCCTCCTGCAACATCGCCTCGGCATCGTTGTAGGTTTGCTGGGCCCGCTTGTCTGACGCGTCCCCCTGGATGTTCTGCCCGACCATGATCACGGACAGCAAGACCAGTTGGAGGAACGTTTGTGATATCCAGGAGACCATGACGACCGGGTCATGGGAGGCAATCGCCGCGGGCAAGCTGACGCAGGCCAGTGCCGCAAAGCCGTAGGCACACCACATGGTGCCGACACTCCTCGTGATCTTGACAGCCAGCCAGGCATTAAATCGGTCGATGGCAGTGTCCTTCGGGAGCTGATCCAGTACCTTAATCGACCCCTGCAGCTTGCGCCTCGCGATGTAGGGATGAGGTCTGTATGTGAAGGTCATACTTTGCCTCTCACCACGCTCACCGCCCGAGGCTGCCGACGCCTGTGATGCGTGCTCCTCGTCGCCGGACCTCTTGGCTGCTTTATCGTCGCTCATCTGTTGACCTCCCAATCTTGACTATTCAACGCCCCGTGCAAGTCTGAGGCTGACGGATTTTGCAATAGTGCGGCACAGGCTTTAGGCGCCCGGGCGCAGCGGAGACCACATACACTCGTCCTGGAAGGTCAGGCCACCAGTATGTTGCCAGGGTACGCCGCCAAATGCAGTTGCACACCTGTCAGAACGCTAGTTCGACCTGGGTTACCTCCTGGCTGACCGGCGAAGACGAGAACATCAGACGCTGCTGGCCGATCCCTTCGACTGTGTCTGCCCGGCGGCGGTCGGAGCGGAGATGTGGAGCACTTTCCTCCACGGAATCATGGTGAAGCCGACGAGAACGACTATGGAGACTAGCTGGATCACCCAGGCGCTGGGACTGTTCCAATAGTTCCGTAGGAGTCCGTCCAGGCTCCCTGCCGCCTTCGCTGTGACCTGGGCGGACACCGTGTAGCTGATGGCGCGGCCGGCGAAGAATCCCGCCGCCACGGGAGCCAGACGCATCTTGGTGAGCCCCACCGTGATAAACAGCTGATTGGAGGGAACGAACCCGAGCGAGGCGACGAACACCACCAGTGGAACCTGC
>DASVZE010000138.1:0-7388 GCA_036391775.1 Chloroflexota bacterium
CATGTTGGGAAGTCCCCTTGATGCGGAGGAAGTGGTCCAGGAAGCATTTCTTAACGTCTGGCGCGGATCGGGGACATATCAGCCGGAGCGAAGCGGGGCGCGGTCCTGGCTCTTGAGCGTTGTCCACCATCGTTCAATTGATAAGATCCGGGGCCGGCAAAGTCGGGTGCAGCCCGTTACGCTGGATCCGGGCGTAGAACTAGCGGATTCGGCCGACGTGTGGCGGCAGGTGTCCGAGCGACTTACCGGCCAGGAAGTAAGAAGGGCTCTGGAACTGCTGCCGGCAGAGCAGCGCGAAACGATTGAGCTTGCCTATTTCAAAGGCTACACGCAGACACAAATCGCGGATATGCTGGCCGTGCCGCTCGGAACAGTGAAAGGCAGAATGCGTATCGGTCTTCACAAGCTTCGATCGCTTCTCGCCGAGCCGGAGCGAGAGTTGGCACAGGAATGAATGACGAGCAGCACGACCTGGCCGCTCCCTATGTGCTCGATGCTCTGCCTGATGAAGAGCGTGCTCTGTATGAGCGGCATCTAGAAACGTGCGCGGAGTGCAGGAGCGAGATTATGGAGCTTCGGCAGGTTGTCGGCGTCCTTCCGCTGGCCTCGGAAATGGTCGATCCACCCGAATCGCTCAAGCACAACCTGCTCGAAGCAGTGCAGCGTGACGAGCCACACCGCCCATCTCTTACAGCACTTCCTGGAGGCGCAGCGGCTCCCGGTCGGAGAGTACCGCGTTTTAGCGGTTGGGTCTATGCGAGTGTGGCGGCACTCCTGATCGCCGCACTGGGCGTGTGGAACATACGACTTCAGCAAACCGTGCAGGACCAGCGAGCAGCCCTGACATTTGAGCGCAGCGTGGCTGCTCAGCTGACGCGAGGCGCCTCGGTCATGCGCGTCCCGGGCACCAGCGCCGCGCCCTCAGCCGAGGCGGCAATGGTGCAGCCTGCGCATGGTGGAAACGCCTACTTTATCGTGGCGGGTCTTCCTCAGACACCGGGCGGCAAGGTGTATCAGCTCTGGTTCGTTCGGGGCAAGACCCCTCGAAGTGCCGCGGTGTTTCGGTATCAAGGATCGGACGCGGAGATCGTCCGATTGCCCATGCGCGCCAGCGGTTACCAGCTTGCGGCGGTCACTGTCGAGCCGGGACCGCACGGTAGCCGATTGCCCACGGGTCCAAAGGTGATCCTCGGCGCCCTGCGGGCGGCATAGGTTTCGCCCGCCAAACAACATGTCTTGAAGTGATTCCTTCTTACGTCGCGAAGAGAAGAAATCCTCGCATCTCTCCCGGAATTTGCGTGTGTTGCATTCATGTCCGTCGAGAGGGCACCATGCCGGATGTGTCGGAACCCCGCTACGTGATGCTGTAGCTCTTGTGCAGCTGACGCGTCTGCCCGAATAGATCGGTTACCTTGACCGTGACGTGCGCGGTTCCCCGTGTCATGGCCCGGCCGGTGGTGGACTGTTTGAAGCTCCAGGTAACCGTTCCCACATCGCTGGCCACGGTGTGATGAGTGACTTTTTTGCGGTTGGGATACACGACCCGAATGGTTACCGATGCGCCCGGGACAGTATTGACCGTGATCTTTTGCTTCTGCCCGATTCTCACGGCGCTTCGCTGCATCTTGACATGCGCCGTAAGCGGGACCGGGGTACTTGTAGCGGCGGGCGTTGCAGTGGCAACGGACGTCGCGGTGCTGACGGGAGTCGCCGTGGCGCCGATCAAGGCTCCGTGCAGGGTATTGTCTCCGTCGCCCAGGAAGGAAAGGTGGACCACGGTGCCGTTGTACTCACTGATCGCCTTGCCCTGCGCGGCTGCCTGATCAAGACTCTGTTTCACCGTTTCGCCGGTGGCAAGCATGCCAAAGATGGCCTGAGCGTCGGGTTCGGTGACGACACTCTCCACGTCGTTGTCCCACCCGATGAGGGTCCCTACGTTGTGATTTTGAAGGACTTGCCAGAACTGCGTAGCTACCAGGATGGAGCAGCCGTTGATGAACATCAGACTGCTACTGGGGAATTGACCCACGTGAAGCGCTACAAATTTGGACTTAATCGCGGTGTACAGGGTTCGTGTCGAATCTCCCGCCACGAACCCCTGGCCCAGGCTGCCTTCTTCAAACATGCTCGCATACGGTTGCGTGGCCGTGTCGCCGGTCTCAAGAATGAGATCTCCGCCGGGTAGAAGGCCGGAGTGGGTCTCAATATAGACTGCCGAATAGCTGGCCAGACTCTCCATAACTCCGACTGTCACCGCGCTATTCCGGAAGATTTCCACGTGAAAGCCTGCGGCGCTCAAAATGTCGGCCTCGGACTGGCCGGCGCTGGGTCCCAGTCCCAGCTCATCCGCAAACGGCTCAAGTACGATCGCGTTTCCACTGGAGGAACCCGCTTGAACCGCTGACTGGTCAGCATATGCATGCAGGCGCGTATTGAGCGAAAAGCGCACGGGTGATACTCGGCGTGGCAGAATGAAAACCTGCGCGCCGTCACGAAAATGTATAACGATTGTCTGCCTGTCCGGTCCTACGGCGCTCGACGCAACCCGATGCCGGCGTGATAACCAGACGAGCGCCTGGTGCACACTACGTCCCGCTATCTCCGATGCCGTGCCGCCGACTCGCTTATCTTGCGAATTGAGCACGGGTACATGAGCGCTCAATGCGGCGTGAGGACGAGGAAGAAGTAGCCAGGTGACGGCGAGGAGGAGAACAGCGCCCAAGCGCCTTAGCTGCATACCGTAGACCTTTTTCGTTGAGTTTTTGGACATGCGTGAGGCTCGCAGGAAGCATACCACTATGGCACAACGTTCCGATCGACTCTCCGGTGACGTATGATGCAACGGAATGGGGAGTAGTAAGGCGCCACGCGAGATCCAGACGCGAAAGCAGCCCAGGCGGCGAAAGACGATCGCAGACGAACAGAATAGGGTCTGGTTTGCGATCGGGGCCTTTCTGGTTGGGGTGCTCTTCCGGTTCTGGATTCGGCGATACCGGGTCATCGGAGCCGAGCAGGTCCCGACTTCCGGTGGCGTGTTTCTGATTTGCAATCATACCAGCGGTATGGATCCTTTCTTATTGGGATATCCGTTTCGGAGATACATGCCGAGCGGCCCCGGCAAGATTGAGCTCTTTCGCAATCCTGTCATTGCATTTCTCATGCGCAAGCTGGGTATCTTTCCCCTGCGACAGGACCGGGCCGATACAGCGGCGGTGAAAGCTATGATCGAGCTATATCGAAGTGGCCGAATCGTGCTCGTCTACCCGGAAGGGGGACGAAGTCCGACAGGCGAGATGAGAGAGTTTATGCCGGACTTCGCGCGGCTTGTGATCCGGCTCAAGGCTACGGTTGTTCCGGCCGCCATAGCCGGAGCACGCGAGGTATTGCCCATCGGGGCCAAGATACCCAGGCCCAATACGCCGGTGGTAGTGGCATATGGTCGACCGCTCGACCTCACATCGTTCTGGGAGAGACCGATGACGCCAGACGTCGCCAGTGAGGCTGCGGGACTTTTGCGGGACAACGTGACAACACTTCTTACCGTCGCGGAAGACGAACGACGTCGTATGATGCGCGGCTGAGTGCGTCAAAGATGTACCGCTTGTCTGTCCTGTGACGGCTTCGTAAGCTCTCGCACGGCCCACTGCCGGACGCTTCCCGAGGTATCGCTCGACGCCCGTTTGAGGTATTCGGGACCCAGGAGTGTCATTCCCACGCGATAGAACTTGCGGCGTGTCGCACCCGAGGTGGAATTTAGAATCCCCTGGTCTACCGTTCCAATTATCAGATCCGGCGCCATCGTCGCATGGTGCTCCAACAGAACGTCGGCGATTGCACTGCGTAGCTGCTCCGCGTGGGGCCCATTGAAGGCCTGGAACTCATCGATCACCTGCTCGCATTGCCCGCTCAAGCGGACCAGCCAGATGAGAGCCAGCTGAACCACCCGTCCACCCGGCCTGGACGGCATGTGAGCCACCCAGAACCTCAATCTGTCCGCCACGAAGGTCGCATGTGGGTCTTCCTGGTCGTCCGGAATCTCGACCGTCAAACGTGGTTGTCGTGAGTGGAGCCAGGCTCGGCAGAGCTCAATTCGGTCTTCTGGGCTCGTCGTGTCGCTTCCCAGAGTCACGTTGATCAATTCTCCCGCTCCTGGCCGGTCTCCGTGGTGGCAGATCACTGAATGCATCCAGAACAGCTTCTCGGTAGCCGGTATCGCCTCGTGGTTCGCAACCATGGTGGCGAATTCGGCCATCTCTGTCTTGTCCATTGCCTCAAACGGCCGTGGGTGCCCGGCGCAGGCTATGAGACCCAGTCGTAAGTGCTCGACCGGCAGCCGGTCCTGCCGCGCAAGATAGAGCAGCAAGGTCGTGAGGCCGTAAGGCGTTCCACTGTCCGATCCGTAATCGATGAGAGAAAGCGCACGCGCCGCCGACGCGACCCGTGTCGGATGGCCGATGCGCCGATCACGGACGATGCGCACTGCACCGTAGCCATACGCGTGAGCAAGGTTCATATGGTCATGGAGCAGGAATATAGTCTCAGCCCCATATCGGTCATAACCGTAGATGCTGCGAAAAAAGTCCTTGAGCCCGCGCACCAGATTCTGCCGAAGCGCCGCGTGCTCCTTCGGCAGTGCCCCGACCTCGGCGTAAAACGCCGCAAGGTCAAAAAAACCCGCGCCCACTGGTTCTCCTCCGACCGCCAAGGTTTACTGTACTGCGCATCGGGTGTATGCGCAATACCGATTTCGACGTAGGAAGAGTGATTCGTACTGAGTGTCGCTTCACATGAAAAGGGCCGCCGGCGATAACCAGATAGTGTGGGTAAGACATGGCATGGAGATGCAGTGTCGTAATGACATGCCCTGTTCCGGCAAACTGCCTGGACTGTTGCGGCTGTGAGTTTGCGCGCATGCGTGATGGTGCCCTGTGGAACAGCTCTGCGTCGCCTACCATGAATAGTGGTGGAAAGTATGGGCCCTTGGAGCCACAGATCTTTGATTGACGATGCTTGGTGAGCGCGTGACACAGGTGCGGGGTCAGGCTACGGCCGATTTTTCGTTTGCTGCTATCCGGCATCTGTTGATCGACATGGACGGAGTGCTGTATCGAGGGGCGCAACCGTTGCCCGCTGCCTCTGCATTCATTGCCTTTCTGCGGCAGAGGTCCGTGTCGTTTCGACTGGTCACCAACAACGCGACATTGACGCCCGAGCAGTATGTCGCGAAGCTGCAAGACATGCGCATCGAAGCCACGCCCGAGGAAATCTTCACCAGCTCACTCGCAACCGCCCGCTACTTAAAGGCGGCGGGTCAGGCGGGCAAGCGCGCCTTTGTCATTGGTGAGGAGGGTATCCGCCAGGCACTATTCGACGTCGGGATGAACATCGTGGATGAGAATCCTGAATGGGTCGTGGTCGGACTTGACCGGGGATTGACCTATGTCAGGCTGGCTGCAGCGGCGCTGGCGCTGGAGAGCGGCGCTCATTTTCTCGGAACCAATCCCGACACCTCTTTTCCGGATGAGCGAGGATTGGTGCCGGGTGCAGGAGCTATCCTGGCTGCCTTAACCGCTACAACCGGCATGCAGCCAACGGTGATCGGAAAACCGGAACCCCTGATGTTCGAACAGGCGCTGCAAGATCTGGGCGGAAATTATCAGGATACCGTCATGCTGGGTGATCGTCTGGATACGGATATCCTGGGTGCTCAACGCGTGCGCCTGGCGACCATTCTCGTATTGACCGGCGTATCCTCGCGTGCAGACGTACAGAGCACCGGGATCCATCCGTCCGCGATCGTCCAGGATCTGGTTGCCTTGATGCAAGAGTGGGACGCCGATTCGTAGGTTCGTGGCCACGGCATGTGGCCGGAACACTGAGACTGCCCGCGACAAGAAGCCCACGTGGCAGCGCCGGCGGAATCATTCCAGAGCGTAATTTCCCGTCCCAGAGGCATTGAGCGCGTGATAAACTTGACGTGGGCTCCCTCAAAACCTTCCCCCCACAGATCACGACCTTAGGAAGGTATTGTCTTGGAGATTTTGTATTTGGGCCATTCGGCCTTCCGGCTGCGGGGGAAAGAGGTCACCATTGTGACTGACCCGTATTCGCCCGAAAACGGTATCAATATGGGGAAGCCGTCCGCTGCGATTGTGACGGTCAGTCACGAGGCACCGGACCACAGCTATATCGACGGAGTGTCCGGTGAACCCCGGCTCGTCAAAGGACCGGGTGAATACGAAGTTGCTGACGTCCTCATCGCGGGCGTGGCAACTCAGAGTGAGCCATTCAAAGGTCCGATAAATACCGCGTACGTTTTTCGCTTTGATGATCTTGCGGTTTGTCACCTGGGCGATGTGCACGACAAGCTGTCCAACGACCAGGTGGAGGCTATTGGGGCGATCGATGTCCTGCTAATTCCGGTGGGCGGCGGTGACGGCCTGACACCGTCCGTTGCATCGGAAGTTGTCTCGCAGCTCGAACCGATGGTGGTGGTGCCGATGCAATATGCGATTGAGGGCATGAAGTCGGACGGCCTTCGGCCGGTCGATGATTTCTTGCGGGATATGGGGTTCAAGGACTACGCGCCCGAGCCGCGGTTGTCCGTCACGCGCAGCACATTGCCGTCTGAAACGCGAATCGTCGTTCTGGAGAATAAGCGGGTGGAGAGGTAGGCCCTATGGCGAAATACATCTTCCTGACCGGTGGCGTTGTTTCCTCCGTAGGCAAGGGAATTACGGCTGCCTCAATTGGCCGCGTGCTCAAAAGCCGCGGCGTCTCCGTTTCAATCCAGAAGCTTGATCCCTATATCAACGTCGATCCCGGGACAATGGCGCCCAATCAGCACGGTGAGGTGTTTGTAACGGAAGATGGCGCCGAGACCGACCTGGATCTGGGTCACTACGAGCGCTTTATCGACGAAAATCTAACGCGAAACAGCAACGTCACAACCGGACAGGTCTACGCCTCGGTCATCGCAAAGGAGAGGCGCGGAGACTATCTTGGTGGCACCATCCAGGTGATCCCGCATATAACGAACGAGATAAAGGACCGCATACAGCGCGTCGCGCGCCAAACGGCCGCCGAAGTCGTCATCGTGGAAGTGGGCGGTACCGTGGGCGACATCGAGGGACTTCCTTTTCTGGAAGCGATTCGCCAGATGCGCTCCGACGTTGGGCGCAACAACGTCCTCTACATCCACGTCACGCTGCTTCCCCACATTGGCTCGACGGATGAGCTGAAGACCAAACCAACGCAGCACAGCGTCAACGAGCTTCGGCGCATCGGTGTGCAACCTGACGTCTTGATCTGTCGGGCCGACTACCCGGTGACGGACGAGCTCAAGGAAAAGATCGCGCTTTTCGGGGACGTGTCCCGGGATGCGGTGA
>DASVZE010000139.1:0-3584 GCA_036391775.1 Chloroflexota bacterium
CTGTCTCAGCATGGCGAAGGCGGGGCAGTACGTGGTCTCAGATAGCTCGATGGAGCGCCGTACTGCCTCCTCCGACAGGTCGCTTCCTCGCAGAATGTGACGTATTGTGATGTCGGTAAAGACCTTTGGGTGCTCTCCCGCCCGCACGCCGTCCACCACAACGGTGTACTCCGTGACCGCCTGCCGCTTTTTACGCAAGATGCTGATGACATCCATCCCGGTGCAGGTCCCTAGACCGACGAGGAGAAGCTCCATCGGTCCGAAGCCCGCGCCGCCTCCGCCGTGCCGAGCCGGAGCGTCCAGCGTGACGCGCACCTGGTCTGCATTTGTCGCCTCAAACTGCATGCGATCCTGCAACATGATCTCGACGCGTTCGGTTATGTGCTCTGTCATGCCGGATCTCAATCGTCGATCTGAAAGGGACAGTCTGGGCGCTGACACATGGCCAGGTGGTAGTAGCCTCTATTCTGAGCTCGCCGAGTGCGAAGCACCCAGAGGGGTTCACCGCATTGCGGGCAGAGAATCTCGGCGGTATGCTGCACCCAGCGAACCACTTCGTTCTCCTCCAGGTCCGCCGGGGCACAAGCGTACCAGGCTTCGATCTGCTCGAATATATGCGGTGCGGCGCTCTCCACTCCCACCATCTTACTGTCGGTCATCCTCTTATCCTATCTTCTGGAAACCATTCTTATACCTGACGCGCTCCATGGGGAGGGTCCATACTGTTACGTCGGAGAACCCCGCTGTAACTGGAGTAGCCCCGCGCGCGTTATCACACAGATACGTGTCGCTCTACTGTTCTTGAGCCGAGTCTCGCTATGCACCAACCGCACATGCACTATGAGTCTGGTATTACGAGCTTTGATCAGCGGGTCAAGCGGAGATGGCTGTCTCGCCTGCTGACCGCCTGCATCTTGATCCTGGCTCTTCTCTGGGTTGGGCTACCCGTGTTGCGTGCTTTTACGCTGGTCCGCACTGGAATACATGGTGGTGTGCCTGCTTCACCGCCCGGTCTACCGGTCCGATCGATCCACGTTACCGCCAGCGATGGCGTGCCGCTGGAGGGTTGGTTTGTGCCGGCATCAAAGCGATCGGCGACCGTCATTCTGGTCGCGGGATACAAGAGCAGCAGGGAGAGCATGGTGCCATATGCACGATTTCTCCATGCTGCCGGGTACAACGTGCTGCTGTACGATAGCCGCGGTACCGGACAGAGCGGCGGAAGCTTTAGCCTGGGAGCGCGAGAGGTCGACGATGTGCGGGGCGCTGTTGCATATCTGAATCGGAGAGGCGACCTTTTGATCCATCGTTACGGCCTGCTGGGTGTATCGCTGGGAGCGGGTGTGGTTATCGTGGCCGCGGCTCACATACCACCTGTGAGAGCAACGGTGGCGGACAGCGCGTACACCGATCAGTCGGCGACGGTCAATCGCCTCGACTCCCTCGATGTCGGCCCGATCGCGATCCCGCTGGCCCCGGATGGTCCGTGGGTCGTCGATCAACTGTTGGGTGTGCGGCTCGCGCAATTCTCCCCTCTTAAGGTGGTGCGTCGGATCGCTCCGCGCGGCCTGCTGCTGATCCACAGCCGTCACGACGGCAATCCGACCACCCCCCTGAGCGGTGCCCAAACTCTGTACCGTCATGCTGGAACCGGCGCCTCGCTCTGGATCGCGCCAAGAGGGGGTCATGCCAAAGCGCTATCCGCGCAACCCATCGAGTATGCGAGACGCGTCGTACGTTTTTTCCGGCGCTATCTCGTGGATGACAGAAACGGGAATCGGCCCCAGCGGCGTCGATCGAAAAAAGGCCGGTAAACGCCTCAGTAGAACAAACCGGATTGTGAATCACATCCGCTCTGTCCGTTACCCTCAAAGGGGAGTGGCATTATTTTCTCCCCGGCCTTCGATCCCGGGTCTGTTGTGTTCATCCATACGGGAGGATAGACGTGAGTGGCATCTTTCTGGTAACCGCCAGCTTTCTGGCCTCGGCGGTCGAAGGTGTCGAGGCCCTTACCATTGTGCTTGCCGCCGGTGTGACACGCGGTTGGCGATCGGCTCTGACCGGAGTCGGGGGCGCCTTGATCGTTTTGGCGATCGTCACCGCAGTGCTTGGCCCTGCCCTGACCGTCATTCCGATAGACACGCTCCGGCTCGTGGTCGGCGGGTTGCTTCTTGTTTTCGGCCTCCAGTGGCTACGCAAGGCGATCCTTCGCGCAAGCGGATACAAGGCTCTGCATGACGAGGCGACCGCGTACCGTGAAGAGATCGAAAGCGCTCGCGCGCGCGGCGAGGAGATGCGCTACGGATTGGATTGGTATGCTTTTGTTCTGTCCTTCAAAGGAGTATTGCTGGAGGGACTCGAGGTTATCTTCATCGTCATCACTTTTGGCGCCTCGGCTAAACAGGTGCCACTCGCGGCGCTGGGCGCGGCCGCGGCAGTCGTCCTGGTAACGGTGATCGGTATTGCCGTTCATCAGCCGCTGACCCGGGTACCGGAGAATCTGCTGAAGTGGGCCGTCGGCATCATGCTTTCCGCATTCGGAACTTTCTGGTCCGCCGAGGGAGCCGGGGTCACGTGGCCTGGCTCCGATGCTGCGATTCTCGGTCTCATTGTGGTCTATCTAGCAGCCTCACTGGCGTACGTGGCCGCGCTTCGCCGCCAGCGCGAAACAGCTCTAGCACAAAGGGCAGCATGAGGCACTCGTGAGTATTGTTACCAACTTCCTGCGCTTCTGGTACGACTTCATCATTGGCGATGACTGGCTCATAGCCCTGGTAGTGGCGTTGGCCCTCATTGTCATAAAGGTCGTGGCAAATACAAGCCTCTGGTGGCTGCTTCCGCTGGCAGTTGTTATTGTCCTAGCAAGCAGTCTGGTGCGCGCCACCCGAGCCTGACAATGAAAATGCACTGCAGCTGCCACCCGGCCGGGACCTAGCCACGTCCGCCCTCGCTCTGCTCGAAGTCACAGTCGTTAACGACTAGGGCGCCGTAGCCCGAAGGTCTGCCGTCACGACGGGCACGTCCCCGCCGCGCCGGATGGCCCACGCATATAGCGGGAGCGCCGCCGTCAGAGCGGCGCCGGCGGCCGTCACGGCGGCCCGCAGCGAGAAGATGGTCCCGATGACGCCGATAATGGGACCGCCGGCGAACTGTCCCACCGAATCGGCCTGCATGCAGAGGGAGAGGACTGTCGCCCGGATGTCCGAGTCGGTCACGCTCTGGTTGAGCCAGGCGGTGTACACCGGACTCTGAATGCCCCGCATAACGCTCGCCAGGAAGAAGGCGCCGACAGCAAGGGCAAAGCTGGCCGCCAGACCAAAAGTCACAACACTCACGATGAGGACAGCGTTGACCGCGAACAGCGCCCGCGCCACCGCGATGTGGCTGTTGAGGTCGACGTAGCGACGAACGATCTCCATCGCGGGGAGAGAGAGGAGCGCCGGCCCTATGGTGAAGACACCGAACCACGCCACCGGTCTCAGATGATCCGGCGACGGCAACCTGAAGTCGATCAGGAAATGAGCCTGCCAGAGTCGATCGAAGCCCTCGCTGAACGAACCGAAGATCACCCCGATCGCCAGGAC
>DASVZE010000140.1:0-4393 GCA_036391775.1 Chloroflexota bacterium
TATAGGAGGGTGGCGGCCCACAGAGCAACACAGACGGCAAAGACGATCCACACAGGCCGGCGGACCCGTGTCAGGAGGGTGGGCAGGGAAAAGAGCGCAAAGAGTGGCACGCCGATGGCCATGCGCGCGCTGCCGTAGATATCCACGTACGATGTCGGGTTGAGCACGATCACGAACACGATAACGTTGGCAATCAGGACGAGTATCTCCGGTGAGCGTGACTTGCGGAGCCATGCCGCCAGAGCGACGGCGGCGATGAGGAGCGACGGCAGAACGACTCCCAGCATCTGGATTTCGTCTGCTGCCCGCCAGTGCCACTCTTCAGCGATGCCCGAAAAGGGGAGAACGGGCGCCACCTTGTGTGGCAGGGCAAAAGAACCTAACCAGACCAGGAGCCATAGTTTCCAGAGAAGGAACGGCGCCGCCGACCCGAGTCCCAGGATTGTGCTGCTTCGCCAGTCGCGATGCACGAGCCGCCACAGCGCGTACAGCAGCGGTACGAGCAGCGTTGTCTCGCGAGTCAAGCCGGCAAGCGCAAACAGGGCTACCGACCACACCAGCCGGTATCGGCCGCCGAAGGACAGAAGGAACACGGCTGCCGCCACAAAGGAGAATGCGAGCGGATCCGCGAGGTCGCGCAGCACACCAAGGGCGACGCCTGGATAGAAGGAATACACCAGAGCGAGCCAGGTCGGTAGCCCGAAGCGGAGGATCCAGGCTGCCACCGCGAGCGTGCCGAGCGCAACACCCAGCAGGTTGACGACGAGAAGTGTCGACGGCACCCAGGATGACTGTCCGAGTGTCAGGGTGCGAGCCAGCAACGGATACAAGATGCGGCCGTAGCGATAGGCGGCCGCTTGCCGTCCGTAGGAGTTCCAGTCCACGTAGTAGCGCGCACGTACGGGATCGGCCGCAATGTAGTAGTAGAACTGGCCATCGTATCCATGCCGGTTCGTGAGGTAGTGGTAGTGCGGATCGATCCGGATCGCCGGGCTGGCATGGCTTTGCTCGATGTACCGCGTTCCCAGAAAAATGTAGTCACGAACATCCCCGCCCGACGCGAGATGCGATGCGACGACGGCAATGTAGCAAGCGAGTACGATCGCAGCGACACCAAGAGGCATCGGTTGCCTCACCGCAAGCGCGGACGCGCGCGGCCAGGCGACCGTCGTCAGACGGCTCATCCTATAACGCACGCTGCACTCAAACCTCGATTGCTACATTCCGCCTCTATTGTCGTGCCTCACAGTCCGCTTGCATCCCAACCGGACGTGATGGTTGGTAGTATCTGGAGACAATGGACCGAGAGAGATCTGGCGCGCGACAACGTCTTTTGATCCACCGGGCCATCAGCAGACGATGGCTGGTTTCGACATGGCGCCGGCTCGTTCGAGATGTCCGCTCAGCTCCGGACGGTCTTGCCGTCTTTGGTTTTGCGCTGGGGCTTCGCCTGATCCTATCGCTTCTCCTGTCAGACACGTTCGACAAGGATGAGTTTGTTTATCTGGCCCTGGGCCGCGATGTCGCTCATGGCGCCGTCCCGTATCGCGACTTTGCGTTTTTTCATCCGCCTGGGATTCTGTTTCTCACTGCGCTCCTTAATCCGCTCACCGAAATATGGTGGCCCCTGGCTCGCCTGTTCGACGTTCTGGTCGACAGCGTCACTGCTCTACTGGTCTGGCGAATAGGCACTTATCTCTACGATCGGCGCACGGCTCTAGCGGCGGGTGTCCTGTATGCCGTGAATCCGATCGTGCTCGTCTCGGCTGTCCGGGTGGACCAGGAGGCGATCATGACGCTGCTTTGCGTTTCAGGTCTCACGCTTCTGCTTGGAAAGCAATCGAGTCGGTGGGCGATCGTCGCGGGAGCATGTCTCGGAACAGCGTTCTGGATCAAATATCCGATGCTGATATTCTTGCCTGTCTATCTGCTGGCGGCTCGCCGGCGGGCGATTGCCTGTCTCCTGGGCTTCGTGGGTGTGGGTGGAATGTTATTCCTTCCGTATCTGGACAATATTCGCCGTCTCTACGATGAGACGGTCGTCTGGCAGCTCGTGCAGCGATATCATACGCCGATAGTGAGTCGTCTCGAAACATCGGTCATATGCTGGCTTGCTCTAAATCCCTTTGCCGTGGCTGCTGTGGCACGCAGAAACATAAAGCCCCTCTGGCTTGTGTCTGGGTTTGCATCCGGCGGCATTTTTATCTTTACCGCGTCGGCCTATCCCCACTATTTTGTGACCGTTGCGCCGTTTGGCGCCCTGCTCGGCGCCCCGGTAGCCAGCCGTTTTGTCCGTTTGGGGCGCCGCGCGGTCGTGCTCGGCAGCATGGCTATCGCCGTCATTCTAGCCGGCTGCCTCAACCTGGTGACAGCACAAACTTTTATCCCGGCGTCGCACTTCTCGGCGATCCACCCGATCGTTCAGCTCATCGATCGGACGTCTCCGCCCGGGACACCGATCCTCGGCAACCGCTTCGAGTTTGCGTATCTTGCGGGCCGGCCCTGGGTCGCACACTACTTTTGGGACACACGCACCACGGTCACGGCTCAAGGTCTCGACCGCGCGCTTCGGCCTCAGAGCACTGTTGTGCTCTATCCGTCCACCAGCCCATTTTCGTTTCCGGCAGGTCTAAAGTCCTATCTCGACAGTCGATACGCCGAATCGCAAAGAGCTGGGGCGATTCTCTGGTTACCCAGGGCAGGTCTCGCTAAGCGAGACACAGAAGACGATTCCCGGCTGGCCAGAGACAAGCCAATGACACGGGTGGGCCTCACGAAGGCGCTTTAGTGAGGGCATAGGGACAAGACTTGCTTTGACGCGACCACTCTTCAAGAAAAAGAGAGCTACTACCAGTGTGATGCGTAGCGGACACCCAGGAGCCGTTCACCCGCTGTCGATCCGATTAATCGTCGCGCCACACCGACGTAAAACAGAATAATCACGCCAGTGATGAGAGCGAGATCGATGATGCCATCCGGATCATCCAGCCCAAAGCCTTCATGAAGCAGCTCGATGAAGCCCGAGATCACGCTGACGGCAATTATCAGATCGATGCCGATCGAGAGCACGACCAGCCAGTGAAGCGACACCCGACGTAAAGCGGGCGCCGCCACCTCTCCCTGAGGAATATGACGAACTCCTAAGAAAGTCAGAGCCCCGATGGCGACGAGACCTGCCCCGGTTACCGCAAGGTGCTGGACATGACTGAGGGACGCGAGTGCCGGAATGCCGACCAGGATGCCGATGACGGTAAAGACGCCGAGCCAGAGAACGATAGCCGGGACCACGCCCACGAGGAAAATGCGTAGATCCACTCCGGCTGTTCCCGACACGATTGCCGTGTACACACGCAACCCAGGCATGAGGCGGGCTCCAGCAATGCGAAAGGGACCGGCCGTGCGTAGCCAGGACGAGGCGCGTGCCAGTGCCCTGTCCGCCCGAAACCGCTGCGCCATCGCCTGTACCGCTGTGGCTCCGATCGTTCGCGACCAGGTGTAGGCAGTGAGCGCACCGCCAAGGACCGCGACAAAGGCGGCAGGAAAGAACACCCAGGGGGAGATGCTCCCATTGGCAATGAGGACGCCGGCCGCAATAAGTAAAGCATCCCCTGGAACGAGTGGTAGAGGAACGCCGGACTCCTCAACAAAGAGAACAGCGCATATTAATAGGATTGCAATCGTGCCGTGCAATCCCTGAATTACTGTCATACGCCATTGTGGCAGCCAGATGGAGTGATGCCCAGTGAGGAGACAGCCGGGACGCTATGTGAGTAAAGGGAAGATCCTCCGAGATCGTCCGCCCCGTCATCGCTGACGCATCTGCAGGAATCACGCAGTGCCATGGGTGTCGTGGTCAGGGAATCCGGCGGTCATTGTTCCCGCTGGATGGCGGCTTCGAGCGACCGAAGAGAGCGATCGACGACGATCGGCCCCGGAACGGTATGCGTGGCGGAATCGATGTCTTTCAGTCCGGAACCGGTCGCAAGCAGCACAGTACTCTCCTGCCGGCTGCACGATCCATCATGGAGACAGGCCCGAAGACCGGCAAGTGATGCGGCAGCCGCCGGCTCAACAAAGATGCCGGTCGTCGAGGCAAGCTCGTGAGCCGCGGCGAGAATCGACTCATCAGATACCACAATCGCGCGTCCGCCGGATTCCTTTATGTCCCGCACCGCCATCGCGCCGTTGCGCGGCAGGTCGACGGTGATGCTGTCGGCCACAGAGTGAGCCTTGATAGCCGCTACGGCACACTCGTTCTCCAGTGCCAGAGCGATGGCGTTTGAACCCTCTGCCTGGACAGCAATCAGCCGCGGCAACCGATCGATGAGGCCCAGCGTGAGGAGATCGCGGAAGCCGCGTGCCATACCGCTGAGAATGCAACCGTCGCCGGTGG
>DASVZE010000141.1:0-2977 GCA_036391775.1 Chloroflexota bacterium
TGTGCCGAGCAACGTGCCGGTGTATTGCGGGGAACAGAACGGGTGTCATGCTGGACGAATATGTATCGGTAACTCCCTGAGCCGGAAGCCAGCCTCTCAGTCGAAGTTCGACATCACCTGATGCGACAAGGATCGGTCCGCCCCGGAGGTGGGCCAGCTCCCCGTACTCAAAGAACTGAGCAGGATACCCCAGAGCATTCGTCGCGGGCGTGACGGGCAGTCCCAATACGCCCGGCCCACCCAACCGTTTATAGAGCGTGGCAAATCCACGGGCGACGGAGGCTCTGCCGGCACGAGGACGCAGAAAGGGTAGATAGGTCTGGGCTTCCAGAACTCCGAGCGGCACGGGATAGACAGAACCGCGCCCAGGATCGGCAACCAACTCGCCGCCCTGGAAGAATTGAACCCGCTGCCCTCCGAGACGGAGCGCCTCGGTACGCGGATAACCAAGTGTGATCAGACCACCGTGGGTGTGGAAGTAATGCAGGAACGGTCCTCGGATGTAATGACCCGCTCCCACGTAGTAGATCCACTGGTTTGAGCCGCGGCCACCCGTGATGGAGTACGCCGGGGTGTCCCACCAGGCGGGACCCTGCACCCAGCGGAAGTCGTGCAGACCGAAGTCAAACAAATTGCGAATGTCTGTGACCAGATTTGGCGTGTTCAACAGCACAGCCAGCAAATGGTGACCGTCCCTCGAGACGGAGACGACCTGGCATAGACCCGCTGCGTCGGTGTTTCCTGGTTTGACGCCGTCCACTCCCGGATACCAGTAGATGACCTTGTTGACGCTGGCCAGCCAGTGCGCGCTGTTATGTCTGGTCGGCGGCACGTAGTAGCTGGTGGTTGCGACGATGCGACGAAAAAGGGGGTCGCGCATAGCATACGCCGCCACGGTAGCGAGGTCCCGGGCAGACGTAAAGTGATTGGGCGCGTCCAGGCCATGAGGCGTGACGTAGTGCGTGTTCGTCATGCCAAGCGTTTGCGCCAGGGCGTTCATCTGAGCCACGAATCGACCTTCGCTGCCGGCTACGTGCTCGGCCAGCGCAATGGCCGCATCGTTGCCCGAGTTCAACAGCAGTCCATAGAGGAGCTGAAAAACGGTGACTCGCTCTCCCTGCCGCAGCCCCATGGTGGATTCCCCAATCGACGCAGCGTTCCGCGACACTCGCACCAGATGGTCCAGTCCGCCATGCTCCAGCGCGAGCACCGCCGTAGTGATTTTCGTCGTGCTGGCCATTGGTAGGCGCATGGTTGGATTCTTGGCATAAAGGACGGCGCCTGTTTCCTGATCTATCAGATAGGCGGCTCGCGCCAGGATAGGAGGCGGAGCGAAGCGAAGCACCGTGTCCGCCGCGGTCAAGGGATGCGGCGCGGGCCGAATCGTCGGAATAGGCAACGGCGTCGGCATATACGCCATAAGCGGCTGCGCGTCTGACTTCTGATGGGAAACGAGAGCCAACAGACCGTCCGGACGTGGAGCGGCAAAGTTCAGCTCGGCCTGCGCGAGCACCAGTGTATTGACGATGAAGGCCATACAGGCCGCTATAAACAATCGACGAATAAAACCCAATCCGCCCAGCACCTACTACATCTAGTGGTTAGGTTACTCAATGGCCACAATCGCGTCAAGGCATGTCGGTCAGCCGGCCGGGACGCGGTGAATCAGGACCATGCTACCGGATAGGCTTGAGGAGTCACCTTACGGAGAATGTCTATTGTTCGATTACTTCGAGCGTCGGCGGGACCTGCGGGAGCATGAAGAGAAGGCGATTGCCGAAGGCAGACTGCCGCCAGGTCAGTCCCTGACCGTCAAGTGGCCGGTGCTGGACACCGGCGTGGTTCCGCGATTTGATCCTGATACGTGGCGGTTTCGAGTGACGGGTTTGGTGCGAAAGCCGCTAACGTTGACCTGGGACGAATTCTCGGCGCTCCCTCGCGCTACTCGGCACAGCGACATTCACTGTGTTACGCGCTGGGGCAAGCTTGATAATGATTGGGAAGGCGTGTCCGCCGGGGCCGTGCTGGACCTGGTCGACGTCGATCCGGCCGCGCGCTTCGTCATGGTCCGGGCTCCGGGATACGAGGCAAACCTACCGCTCAATGAGCTACGGAACGAGGACGTCCTCTTCGCCTTTTCGCATGATGGAGAGCCGCTGGCACCGGCGCACGGGGGCCCACTTCGGCTGGTCGTCCCCAAACGATACTTCTGGAAAAGCGTGAAGTGGGTCAATGGCTTGGAGCTGATGGCGGAGGACCGGCCAGGCTACTGGGAAGAGCGCGGCTATCACAATGAAGGCGATCCCTGGCGAGAGGAGCGCTTCGGCGTCTGGTAGGTCACCCATTTGCATACGGTCTCGACACCGGGTGCCGCGTCGCGCAGCTGAGCAATCGTCCGCCCCAGCGCGGGATGTACGACCTCAGCCGCGATTTCGGCAAGCGGAACCAGGACGAATGCTCGGCGCACCATCTCGGGATGTGGAATGGAGAGACGATCTGCGAGGATAGTGCGATCTCCATACAGAAGAATGTCGATGTCTACCTCTCGTGGTCCCCAACGAAATGTAGGCCGGCGGCCCACCACTTCTTCGGCGCGCTTGGCAGCATCAAGTAGAGCAAGGGGCTCAAGATTCGTATCGGCGGAAACTGCCATATTGAGAAAGTCCGGCTGATCGGCCACACCAACCGGCTCCGTTTCGTATATCGAGGAAACATCTACAAGCTTCAGCGATTCGCTCAGGTATTTCAGAGCGGCATGCAGATTACCCACCCGATCACCGATATTTGAACCGAGAGAGAGGTATACCCGGGTTGTCATCTTTGAACCTATCATTATCCCTCTGTTGTCCGATACACCGAACAAGACGAGCCATCTGGTCCGCTGCGGTGGCGCTGTGTTTGGCGGCGCTATTGAATGGACTCCCACCTGGCGCCGCAACGGCACGCGTCTCGCAAGGGCCCGCCGTTCACTTCCCCG
>DASVZE010000142.1:0-8989 GCA_036391775.1 Chloroflexota bacterium
GCCGGAGGACGACGCGCTGCGATTGATCTCGACCCTGGAAGGCTCTGCCGCGCTCATGATCGGGACGCTGGCGCCGGAACCCGACTCGTACGAGAACAAATAGACGATGGCGGCAGATAGGCAGAGTCAAGAGCTACCCACTGACAAGCAGTCGGCGGAAGAGCCTCGGGGACTAGCTCGCATTCTCCGCATCGCCGGTCCGGGAGTCATCACCGGCGGGGCCGACAACGACCCGGCAGGTATAGCAACATACTCCACCATCGGCGCCAGCACCGGATTCGGTCAGCTGTGGCTTTTGCTCGTTTCAACGCCTCTTCTTATCGCGGTACAGGGCACAGCTGCGCGCCTGGGCGATGTCACCAAGCTGGGTCTGGCAGAGCTGATTCGCAGTCAGTTCGGCAGGAAGATCGCGTTTCCTGTGGCATTGCTGGCCGTCGTCGCCAACATAGCGACGATCGGCGCAGATCTGGTGGCGATGGCAGCAGTCCTGCAACTTCTCACCCACGTCAAGCTCCTCTACTTCATCGTGCCGCTGATCGTGGTGATGGGCTATATCACGATCTTTCAGGATTTCAAGACGGTTGAAAAGCTCATGCTCTGGCTGGTTGTGGTCTTTCTTACCTACGTCGTGGCAGGATTTCTGTCCCATCCAGATTGGGGCAAAGTGCTGACTTCGACTGTCATTCCTCCCATCACGCCAAGCATCAGTTACTTCACCGGCGCGGTTGCTCTGCTAGGTACAACAATCACGCCATACCTGTTCTATTGGCAGACGGCGGCCGAGCGCGAAGAAAGGCGAGGGGTGGAGCAAATGAGCGATACCTACACCGATATCGCTTCCGGTATGGTCTTCTCCAACCTGATCGCATACTTCATCATCATCTCGACTGCTTCCACCCTATACCTACATCACAAATCAGTACAGACCGCTGCAGACGCGGCGCGGGCGTTGCAGCCTTTTGCGGGACATTTTGCCACTATCATCTTTTCCATCGGGATTCTGGGATCGGGCCTTCTCGCTATCCCGGTGCTATCGATATCCACCGGATATATCGTCTCCGGCACACTGGGCTGGCGCATGGGCCTGGGCCGGCAAGCCTATACCGCGCCCGGGTTTTATACCGTCATCGCGCTGGCCATGCTGGCCGGCGTGGAGCTTGCGATTACGGGCATAAATCCGATTAAGGCGCTCTTTTACTCTCAGGTACTGGATGGACTGATTGCACCCATCATCGTGGCGCTCATGGTCGTACTGGCCAGCCGCAAAGCGCTTATGGGCGTCTATGTGTCCTCCCGCTGGGAGAAAATCGGAGGCTGGGCCGGTGTCCTGGTGCTGACGCTGGCCGACTGTGCTCTGCTCTACAGCATTGTCACCGGCGGCGGATAAGGACTGGCACGGCGGCTTGGGTACGGGATGCTGAGGAACTGCTGTCGCTCATTGGATCGAGAAAGAGTGGCACGACAACCTGAAAGGACCGCCCTTCTCCCCTGTATCATGACCCAGACCCTGTCGGGGGCGCAGAGGAGGGCATCGTGGCGAATTACATCTGCATGACCTGCGGCGCGCAGTTCGCAGAGACCGAGCAGCCTCCGGGGCGCTGCCCGGTCTGCGAAGATGAGCGCCAGTACGTGGGGTGGAATGGCCAGCAATGGACGACGCTGGCGGAGATGCAGGGCAGTCACCACAATGTCATCCGGCACCTCGAGCCCGACCTGTGGGGTGTGGGTACACACCCGGAGTTTGCCATCGCCCAACGAGCGCTCCTGGTTCGATCGGCGGAGGGCAATGTGCTCTGGGACTGCATCAGCCTGATCGACGAGGCGACCGTCACCGTGGTGCAGGCACTGGGCGGTATCACGGCCATTGCCATCTCGCATCCCCACTACTACTCCTCGATGGTGGAATGGTCGCGGACATTTGACGCGCCGATCCTGCTGCACGGCGCCGACCGGCAGTGGGTGATGCGACCCGATTCCGCCATCGAATTCTGGGAGGGGGAGACGAAGCCGCTGTGGAGCGGGTTGACGCTCATCCGCTGCGGCGGCCACTTCGAGGGTGGAACCGTTCTGCACTGGCCGGCCGGCGCGGAGGGCCGGGGCGCCCTGCTGAGTGGCGACATCCTGCAGGTAACAAACGACCGCCGCTGGGTCAGCTTTATGTACAGCTACCCCAACTACATTCCCCTCCCTGCCCACTCGGTGCAACACATCGTGGCCGCGGTGGAACCGTATCGGTTTGACCGGATCTACGGGGCGTGGTGGAACCGTGAGATCCAGAGTGACGGCAAGGCGGCTGCGGCGCGCTCCGCCCGGCGCTACCTTGCGGCCCTCGCGGAGAGAGACGGTTCGTAATCAGGACCCGCAAGATACACTGCACCGCCGGCACATTGGGGAGTGGCTGGCAAGGATCGGTCAAACACCCGATCCACCACTGCAGTACACGGTGCTTCAGGGCGGAATTTCTGGAGCCTCGACGTATCGCATCTGTGGATCAGACATGGATGCGGTCCTGAAGGTGGTGTCGGCGGAGGGAACGTCGTCCACGCTGGAGCGGATGCGGCGCGAGCTCCGCTTCTATCTGGAACTTGCTCGGGACATTCCACTTCGTGTTCCCCGCCTGCTGGGATGGATAGACGGCGATAGTGGGCTGGCGTTGCTTCTTTCCGCCTACACCCCGGTGCGGACTCCACGGCGGACGGACTTTGCAGGTATAGCGCGAGACATTGCCCTACTACATGGAGCGTTCTGGGAGAGGACTGAAACGCTTTCGGGGTATAGCTGGCTTCGTTCTGCGAGCGACGCCACTGACATGGAATCGGTGGAGAGGGCACAACAGTGGTGGCAGGCGCTGGCCGGCCAGGAAGCCACCCGTCATCTTGTCACGGCCAGGGTGCTCTCCTGGTTAGAGCGTCTGCTCGGAGACATCTCTCAGCTGGATGGGGCTCTTGAGGGTCTTCCACTGACTCTCTGCCACGGTGATTGTCACACCGGAAACGTGTTGCGTGACGGCGAGGGCCACTGGGTGTGGGCCGATTGGCAGGAAGTTGGTCTTTCTCGTGGGCCCGAGGATCTCAGCTTTCTGCTGCAGCGGAGTAACGGTCTTCCGGCGACGGTCGAGTATGAGGTGATCAGCGCGTACTGCGATCAGCTCGCTGCGGCAGGGATCTCGGTCGAAGGGCAGGTGGTTCGCTGGGTGTTGGATGCCTTTGAGCTACGAACGGGCCTGTTGCAGTGGCCTGTCTTTATCCTGTCAATGCCGGCACCAGAGAAAAGGTTACGCCGCATGCTGAAGCGCATGCGAGACACAGAGAGAAGGTATGGTCTGTTGCGCTAAGCGAATTGACCTTGACGTGACTGATTATGCTCTCGTGGCCACGCGCCTTTAGCTTTGCCATTAGCCCCCCGGACTGACAACAGTGAAACCGACGTCGAGAGCAACTCGTGCAAGCCGCACATCGTAGGTTGCGAACTTGGTCATGGTTTCTCCAAGCGCTTGTGCAGCAGCAAGATGAATCGCGTCAAGGCTACGTAGAAGAGGCGGATCAGTCTCCGCCGCAGCGTCGAGTAGATATCGATCGAGCCGGACCAATTGAATTGCCCTGAGCATCTCTCGCGCGCGCATGACAACCCTGGGGCCATGTATTCGGACCGCCCGGATGACCTCGACTCGAGCAAGATCACATGAGATCCTGATCGGATGATGAGTCAAGAATGCAATTAACTCTTCCGACTCACGCTCGCGCACGACCAGCTTGACGAGAGCCGAGGAGTCGAGGTAGACAGCTTTAGCGTTCGTCAGCACGAGCTTGCTCGAGCGCTTCTGAAGGAAGGATCTTACCAGGCATTGGCGGCAACGGCTCACCCAGATCCAATACGTCCCTCTCAGCAATCGAGAGGCGCCCGGAAGCAATCAGCCGCTCCAACAGGTCATTCGACCGAACCGGCACCAAGAGAGCCACCGGCCGTCCACGATCCGTTATCTCAAATGATTCACCCTGTTCCACCTGATGCAGCCAGGTACTGGCATATTGACGCAGTTCGCGAACACCAATGCGTTTCATAGTGCTACAACGTAGCACATTAGGGCATGCCCCTTCAAGTGTGTCAACGTCGGGCTGGATGGCAGGTATGACTGAAGAACGTCTGCCGTGTTTCAGCGTCTAGCCCGGCTCGCACCGCGCTAGTGTCGCAAAGAAAGTGTATGGCGCTTACTGCTTGTCGATGCGTCCGGACCACCGACGGACTCATTCGTCGCCGGGATGCGCGTCATCACAAGCGCCACGAGCAGGGCACCGATACAGAAGAGAAGTGCAGTCAAGAGACCTTGCCGGATCGCCAGGGCAAGTGAGAGTCGCAGTGCTGCGAGGGCATGGTTCAAGAGAGCCGTCTCCTGTGCAATGGCGGCTGCCAGATGCGCCGCATGATGGGGCCCCGGTTGGATGTGCGCTGCTGCCGCTCCGACAATACGTTGTAAGGCGGAATGACGGAAGGTCGGACTGACCAGAACCTGCGGAGCGGCGGAGAAGCGTACGCCCTCCGCCGCGAGCTGCCTGGTAACGACCGGCGGTAGCTGTCGATGTAGCTCGCCGACCAGGGACACACTCACGACCGTCCCGACGAGCGCAAGGCCCAGCAGCCCACCGATTTGGCCGAGATATCGCACCACCCCAAAACCCTCTCCAATTTGCGTCGGTGGCAGAACCGTCTGCACGACGACAGAGGTGGCTGTGAACAGAATCCCCATGCCGAAACCTGTCACCACGGCACACAGCGCGACCGAAGGAAGAGGGATGCTGGGTGTCATCCGGGAGAGAAGCGCTATGCCGACTGTCATACAGCTCGCGCCGGTAACGGCAACGCCTTGATACCGTTTTGTTCGTGCAATCACCTCGCCCGCGAGCGCGTTACCGAGGACAATACTGAGCGAGAAAGGGGTCATGATCAGTCCTGCAGTGGTCGGAGAGACGCGAAGCACGCCCTGCAGGAAGAGTGGGACGTAAAAGGACATCCCGAAGAGTGCCATCCAGAGAAAGAAGGTCAAGGCAGCATTTGCGGCAAACATGCAGTTTCGAAATAGGTCACACGTCAGCACAGGCTCAGGTGATCTACGCTCCGTCAGGATGAAGAGGACGCCGAGGAGCGTTGCAAGACCCAGAGTGGCCTGAACCTGTATCGATCCCCACATCCCACTTCCTTCCCCCACCCAGGTCAGTCCAATCAAGAGGGATATGGTGGCAGCAGCAATGAGGACAGATCCTGTGATGTCGACACGCCTCGCCATCGACTCTCCGGTATTGAGACGAATGCGCGCCGTCCCTCCACCCGGATACCAGAGCAGCAGCGCGATCAGAGCGAGAATACCCAGGGGAAGATTGACGAAAAAGACCCAGCGCCAGCGCGCACCGTCGGTTACCAGCGGCCGCAACGAAGGTCCGTACTCGGATAGCCAGCCGCCCAGTGCTGGGCCAATGACGCTGGCGATACCGTACACGCTCCCCAGAATGCCCTGCCAGCGCGCGCGTTCCTCGTCGGCAAATACGTCGACTACGCTCGCGAAGACGAGTGAGATACCGATCCCGGCGCCCAGGCCCTGGACAGTACGAAAGACGATAAGCTGATCAATCGTCTGAGCTGCACCGCAGAGCAGAGAACCGACCAGGAAGATAGCGGTGCCGCCCAGGAGGAACGGCTTCCGTCCGAAGAGGTCAGATAGCTTCCCCGCGATAGGAAGCATGATAGTGGAGGCCAGAATGTAGGACGTGACAGCCCAGGTGTACCGGTCGAAACCGCGCAGTGTGACGATGATACGCGGCATGGCTGTGCCCACCACTGTCTGGTCGAGCGCCTCGAGCAGCAACGTCAGCATGATCGAGCCCATCACCATACCTGCCTGGCGGCCCTGCAGCGGCCGCCAGGCGGAATGGCGAGTAGCGGGAACCACGTCCATGTCACCTCTATTGAAAACGATTGCGAAAAATAGTGCAAGGGAACCTCGACCGCTTGGCCAGTCAGACGGGATCTGCGGAACTGCTGTTGCCCGCGCTGTTCTCTCCACAGAGGATCAGGCCGTAGAATGCGCCATGGAAGAGAGCACATCGGAGCGGCCACGCACGCTGGCCGAGGTTGCAGCCGCGGCAGGCGTGTCGGTCCCAACTGTTTCCAGAGTGATCAATCAACGCTCCGACGTTGCACCCGCCACTCGCGAGCGGGTGCAACGCGTCCTCACCGAGCACGGCTACGTCGTCAATCATGCCGGGCGCTCCCTGCGCCAGGGAAAGAGCCGGCAGATCGACATTATCTCTCAGGATCTCGACAGTTATTACGCCTTCCAGATTCTGCGTGGAATCCAGGACG
This sequence comes from Chloroflexota bacterium, assembly GCA_036391775.1. Lineage (GTDB taxonomy): Bacteria > Chloroflexota > UBA5177 > UBA5177 > UBA5177 > DASVZE01. Next base: position 6,355 of record DASVZE010000142.1, read on the forward strand.
CGCTGCTGTCGACCGACGTGCGTGCCGTGCTGGCCTCGACCCACGACCACCGCCAGCGGGAGATGCAGTGGATTCAGCGGTTAGCCGACGGCTCGACAGATGGCGCCATTCTGATCCTGGCTGATCGTGCTTCTCTGCATCTCCAGGAGCTGCGGCGCCACGCGATACCGTGCGTCGTAGTCGATCCCGTTGCCGAGTTAGGTCCGAACGACCTCTCTGTCAGCTCAACCAATTGGTCAGGCGCAAAGGCCGCGACCGAGTACCTGCTTTCGCTTGGCCATCGCCGGATAGGCGCATTGCTCGGACCTTCCACTGTTTCGGCAACCCAGACACGCTTAGGGGGATACCGCGCTGCTCTTACGGAAGGTGGTCTGCCGCTCGATACGAGCCTCATCCGCTACGGCGATTGGCAAGCCGAAGGAGCAGTGCTGGAAACCAGAGAGCTGCTGGCGCTCGCCGATCCTCCGACTGCCATCTTTGCCGGCAACGATCTCCAGGCCCTCGGCGTCTATCGGACGTTGCGGCAGCACAACGTGCTGGTGCCCGATGACATGAGTGTGGTCGGGTTTGACGATCTGCCGTACGCGGCCTTGATCACACCTGCGCTCACGACAGTGCGCCAACCCTTGCTAGAGATGGGACGTGTCGCCACAAATATGCTGCTGCGCTTGATGGGTGGCGAACAGGTTGACAGTGTTCGAGTCGAGCTGGCAACACCGCTCATCGTGCGCGAGTCCTGTGCCGCTCCATCCGGAGTGCGGTGATTCGGCGAATCGGTGCTCAGGCACGGCGCCGGCGCGGATCGATCACTGTATATGGAAAGACGAGCGACATTTAGGTCGCCGTTAGCTGAACCGAGTGTTTCCGTAGCACGTCAAGCAGACGGTCGTGGGGCAAGGCATAGGCCGTATTCCCCTCTTTTCCGGTCATCGTTTCGGCGGCCAGCAGAGCGTTGACGATCGCTTCCTCGGTTGCCTCGACGGTGGCGGCGAAGAGCGGTGTCATGGCTGGGTTGGGCAGCATGCGGACCTGCAGCGGAGCATTGGATGCGTCCCCGGGTTGCAGGTTGCGATTACCTGTACTGAACGCTAGGATCAGGTCGCCGCTCGAGTCTTCGCCCACGCCACCGACACGCGCTATTCCCAGAGCGGCCCGCTGCGCCAGCCGCTCGCACTGGGTGGGCAGGAGGGGCGCATCGGTCGCCAGCACCACGATGATCGAGCCATCGGGCCGGCCGGGCAACGGAACCTCGGTGGCCGGTAAGGAGCGGCCCACGGGCACACCACAGATTGTGAGGCGCGATCTGGCTCCATGGTTGGCCTGCACTAGCGCGCCAACTGTATAACCTCCGGTCGCTTCGTCCAGCACGCGCGACGCAGTTCCCGTTCCGCCTTTGAAGCCGTGGCAGATCATGCCGGTGCCACCGCCCACGTTTCCCTCGGCCGGAGTGCCGCCGCGTGCGGCGGCCAGCGCCATGTCGACGTGCTCCGGCCGTACATGAAAGCCATTGATATCGTTCAGCACCCCATCCCACGTTTCTGCTACGACGGGAAGCGACCAGGAGGAGTAGCCGGCGGAGACGTATCCCGCTCGCACGGAGTGTGCGACCAGGCCCTGCGAAACCGTGCCGACACTGTGTGAGTTAGTGATGCCGATGGGCGAGGAGAGCATGCCCATCTCGCGAATGTAGTGCGTTCCCGTCAGCTCACCGTTGCCGTTCAGGCGGTGGATGCCGGCAAACAGCGGCTCCTGGCCGCCGAAGGGCACCACCACTGTCACCCCGGTGCGCACGTCGGCACCCTCGATGAGAGTGCAGTACCCCACCGTCACACCCTGAACGTCGGTAATGGCGTTGTGCTGCCCATGGCTGCCGGCCCCGATCGTGATACCGAGATCTCGCGCTCGCATTTCCCGACTCCTTTTTCTACTTGCAGGACTTTTGGCCCCTCCTCTCGCTCGACCGCGCAATAGAGGCGCCGCGCACACGTGCCGGAGCCAATCCAGTCTCACACAGGAGCAGACTAAGGTCCCGTTGAAATATGACCTTTGGCCCTATTCGCACCGGCGCTTGAGTGGTTCACTACCGATAGTCGCCCGCGTGGCGAGAGGCGGTCCATTGTTCTCAGTTCAGCACTGAGCAGCGGCTGCATCCAGGAGTGAGGACTGATTAATCGCCCGCCACGGCGGAATTCATATACGGAACACAGGGAGGACTCGATGGCGCGCCCGTCTACCGTAAGGTCGTACTTATTCGGGCTGCTCGATCTCATAGGGGGAGGCTGCATCGTTGCAGCCGCTGTGCAGCACAGCAAGAACGTTCCGCTTTTGGCGGCAGGCGCTGTGCTGCTTCTTATTGGGATCGTTGGATTTGTCCGGCAGCAGCAAAAACTGGCACGCGAGCTGGTGAAACGCCAGACCGAAGATGCGGCAAGATTGGAGCGGGAGCGTCGATTCCGCAAGATCGTCAACGCCTCCACCTTCGGCCTGTTCCTGACAGACCTTGAAGGCCGGTTGGTACAAGTCAATGGATCGCTCCAGGCCATGCTGGGATACAGCGAAGTGGAGATGCTGGGCAAAACCCCGGGCGATTTCACTCTGCGCAACGACGTCGCGCTGGATGCCGCGCTTTTCCGGG
>DASVZE010000143.1:0-3390 GCA_036391775.1 Chloroflexota bacterium
TTGGAGAAACTACTCGAACGAGACCCGCTCGACGAGGAAGCGCTGCGCCGGTTACTGCCGTTACTCGATCGGGTCGGGCGGCGCGCCGAAGCGTTGAGACGCTACGCGCAGTTCGAGGACCGCTTACGGCAGGAACTGGACGCTGCTCCGTCGGAACAGACGGTTGCGGTGGCCGCGGCGCTCCGGTCCGCCACGGCAAAGCGCGTATCTGCCGCATCCGGCGAAACCTCGGGACTGGAAGCGGCTCAGCGACCATCACTGCCGGTTGGCGGCTATCTGGGAGCGTTACCCGCCGGCACCCTGGTAGGTCGCGCCAACGAGCTCAGCGCCATCCTTTCCGAGCTCGAGGCAGTTCGGCGGGGTGGGGGCCGGCTGGTGATGCTGACCGGCGAGCCAGGAGTGGGCAAGACCCGTCTGGCACAGGAGGTGACGCGGCGACTGGTCGAGCAGAGCTGCACGATCATCACGGGACGTTGTTACGAGATCGAGCAATCCACTCCTTACTACCCGTTTCTCGAGGCTCTGCGCACACTTTACGCCGTTCTGCCTGCATCACTGCGCAACGAGGTGCCGCAGCGTTGGCCTCAGCTGGCGCGCCTGATGCCGGATCTCATCCCGGTTCCGATGACGGAAAGGGCTCCACAGGATGAACAACCATATTTGCATACGGCTGTCACGGGCCTCTTGACCGCCCAGTCGCAATTTGCGCCGGTCGCACTCATGATCGACGACCTTCAGTGGTGTGACTCGGCCAGTATCCGCCTCTTGCTTCATATTTTTCGCCACACGAGGGACAGCCCCGTATTCATCCTGGCAACATGTCGAAGCTCCGAGGTGCATCGTAACCGGCTGCTGGAGCATGCTCTGCTCGACCTCACGCGTGAAGACCTGATCACACGCGTCTCCGTTCAAAGGCTGGATCGCGGCGAGACCGCGGCTCTGGTGGCGGCGACACTGGGCGATGCCGGCGTATCCGAGGCGATCCTGGATCTCGTCAATGCCCCGGCCGAGGGTAACCCCTTCTTCATCAAGCAGATCGTGCAGTCCCTCCTGGAGCGTGGTGATCTCTTTCGAGCGAATGGCTGGTGGGAGAGGCGAGAGCGCAGCGAGGTCTGGGTCCCCGACACCGTTCGTGCCACGGTGGGCCGGCGTCTCTCGCGGCTGTCCGGCACAACGCAGGAAATCTTGCACCAGGCAAGTGTCCTGGGACAATCTTTCCTGTTTGAGGACGTCCAGAGTCTGGCAGGCATGGACGAGCAGTCCCTGGACGGTGCGCTTGAGGAGGCAGATTCGTTCGGACTTGTCCACTCACTGGCGGCAGACCGGTACGAATTTGACCACGCTCTTACCAGGCAGGCGGTGTTGGCCGACATTTCTCCTCGCCGGCTGCGCCGCATCCACCTCGACGCTGCCGGTGCCATTGCAAGCCATGCCGCGAGCGAGCACGATCAGAAGCGTCGAGCCGCCGAGGTAGCCTGGCATTACCTCCAGGCCGGCGCGGAGGAGCAAGCGCTGCGCTGGTCGCTTCGGGCAGGTGACGCCTCCGAAGCGATATTCGCGCACGACGAGGCGGAGGGACATTACCGGACGGCGCTTACTCTGGCGACAGACCTGGGCGACCGTGTCGCAGAAGCGGCCGCCCTCGAGAAGCTTGGCGAGACGTTGATCACAATGTCTCGCCAGGTTGAAGCGCTGCCTCTCGAAGAACGGGCCGTCGCACTCTACCAATCTCTGGGCGACGAGCCGGGCGAGGGACGGGCTGCAACACGGGTTGCATGGGCCCACTCCGGACTGGGCTCGTTTGAAGAGTCGTTGAAGAGCCTGCAAGCTGCCATTGCCAAACTTGAATCCCACGGACCGTCACAGATCCTGGCAGAGATGTACTCCACCTATGTCTACCAGCTGCAGGCGACCGGCCGGTTTGAGGAGGCCTTGATGATCCTCGACCGATCTGAATCGCAAGCTCGCCAGGCGGGTTACGAACGTTTCCTGATTGCTGGTCAGAATGCTCGCGGCTTCATTCTGTGGCAGATGGGATGCGTGGATGACGGGCGCACGCTGGTGGAAGACGCACTGCCGCGCCTGGAGAGCACGGGGGATCTATTCTCCCTGGGTACCAGTCTGGGGTGGCTGGGCGGCCAGTACCAGAACAGTGGAGATCTGAAGCGAGGGCGAGAATTCTTCGAACGTGCACTGGCTGTCCATACTCGCCGCAACGATCCCACGGCCATCGCAAACGCCCTATCCGACCTGGCGTTACTGGAGTTGCTCGGCGGGAATTGGGATAACGCGCTTGCCCATGCGGAACAGGCCGTGCGTCTGGTCGAGGAGCGAATCGACCAACCGTTGACAGCGCACCCCATGGGAGTCCTGGGAATGCTCCGACTGAGACGTGGCGACACCGAGGACCTCGACCAGTATCTGGAACGCACAATTACCATTGCCTCGCGGATGCACCCCGCAGCCATCATTGCCCACATCGCTCGTGCGGACCTGGACCTCCAGCAGAGGCGGCCGGAGCTCGCTCGGTCCAGGATCGAGACACTTTTGAGAGACACGGAAATCGGGGCAGAAGCCACCACCTGGGCTCTCCCTATCCTGATCCGCGCGTGTCTCATGCTGGGAGAGCTGGAATCGGCCGACACATGGCTGGTCGGCGCCGTCGAAAAGGTTCAACGGCAGCACAACCGCGTCGTCGAGACGGAATTGCTGGAGCTGCGCGGCGAGCTGCTGATGCGTCGCGAGCATCTGTCCGACTCGGAGGCGGACCTTTCTCGGGCCCTCTCCCGGGCCCGCAGCATTGGTCTCCCGTATCACGAGGCTCAGATCCTGATCCAGTACGGCAAGCTGAATGCCGCGCAGGGAAAGCGCGATGAGGCACGGCAAGCGCTTGCCGGCGCTCTGTCCATCCTCGAACAGCTTGGCGCTCGTCCCGACATCGATACCGTTCGGGACCGACTGAGCTCGTTCGCCCGTGCACACGGGTAATGTGCCATGCAGACTCGCGGCTACTCGGTCAGTACGTTGTGTCGCCGACCCACATCCCGAAAAGCATCCAGTGCTCGATCGAGGTGCTCGCGTGCGTGCATGGCGCTGATCATCACACGCAGGCGCGCTGTTCCCCGAGGAACGATCGGGTATGCGATGCTGGGCGCATAGACACCGCGCTCGTTCAGATCGCGGCTCATGGCCACCGCGCGCTCCTCCTCACCGAGGATGATCGGAGTGATGGGCGTCTCCGTCCTGCCCAGGTCAAAGCCCATGGCGCGCAGCGCACCCTGGAAATAGTGGGTATTGTCCCACAGACGATCCACCAGAGCGGTGTCGCGCTCCAGGATGTCCAGCGCCGCGATACACGCCGCCGCGACCGCCGGCGGGGGCCCGGTGGAG
>DASVZE010000144.1:0-2416 GCA_036391775.1 Chloroflexota bacterium
ATCCTCGGCTAAGAGATCGCCCACTCCAACCGCGACAGCACGAACTGGCGCCAGTGGTCCCTTATGGGGCCTCCCATTCGCGACCGGCGTCTCGGTGACGCTTGGCCCCAAGGGGCTGCACGATTGCAACTTCCGCTCAGCGCGTGACAGCAACACCGGTACGGTAGTCTACACCTTCGCGGGCGCCGGTACAGATTGCACACCGAGCGGCGGCGGCGGAGTACAGGACGCCTCACTCGACTTTATCCCGACGGACACCTCACCTGTGCCAGTGTTGCCGCTGGCGTCAGGAACAGTGCTGGTCGCATGGTCGCTGTGCCACCTGGTCGTCGTAGACCATGGCCCAAACGCGCAGGGCTCTCACACTTGGGTTGAGTACTTGCATCTCAACGTGCGCGTCCACCCAGGTGACCGTGTGGGCAGAGGATCGATCCTGGGCTACACGACGAATCGGATCACCGCGGGCGATCCCTGCGGCGAGCAGTCCGAGGGCGCCAATGGACAGCCAGTGCCGCACGTACACCTCGCGTTTCTCACCGGTACGGGCACCTCAGGCGCCTACATGCGGCTTGAGGGGACAGTCCTGTGCGGTCTGCAGGTGATCATGTCAGCAACTATCCCCGGCGCAGCAAACGGCGCGCTAAAAGACGTCGCGCACACGCAGCACGTCGAAGCGCCGGGCGACACATTTTCAGTGCCCAGTTGCCCAACCGGGCCAGGACCGCGGCTCGTCACGCAGGAAAAGGCGATCCCAACGCCCGCCAGTCGCGCATACGATCTCGTGCGTGGACAAGGCGACACTCTATGGTTTACAGAGTTTGAAGCCAGCAAGATCGGACGGGTGACACCCAGCGGCACTATCACGGAGTACGGTACGCCGACAGCTAACGCACAGCCAGATAAGTTGACGACTGGATCGGACGGCGACGTGTGGTTCGTCGAAGACGGGGTGCCCGCCGTCGTGCGGGTGTCACCTGACGGCTCGATGCGCGAGACTCGGCTGCCGACACCGCCCAATATGTCGGCCTCCCTGTTCCTGGCTGCGGCAGCGGACGGCGGTATATGGTTCGCGGACTTTTCCAACGCCTACGCTGGGCATGTCTCACCGAATGGCAGCATGCGTGAGTTTCCCCTCGCCGGCGCGTCCGCGCCACCGATTGTTGCGCATGATGGGAGCCTGTGGTTCGGCGAAGTCACTGCCGGCCGGATCGGCCGTATCACGCCGGACGGGACAGTGACGGAGTATCATCTGCGGGATGGCTATGCGCCAACGGCGCGCGCCCCCGTTGTCGCAACGGATGGAAGTGTCTGGTTTGGTGAGTACGGGACAGCGGCGGACGGGACACCTGCCGCCGGCGTGGTACGTATCACGCCGGGCGGGCAATTGGCCGAGTACGACGCGCCCAATCCTGTCGCTGCTGAGGGTGCGGATAATCAGGCGGGTCCGAGCGATTTCACGCTGGGGCCGGATGGGCGGGTGTGGTTCACCATCACCGACCTCGGTGGCAACGGCAAGGTCGGCGCCGTGACACCGCAAGGAGCCGTGAGCGAGTACCCTGCAAGCGGCACCCTGAACGTCTTTGGGCTGGACGCCGGACCCGACGGTGGGATCTGGCTGGCAGAGTCAAATGCCAATCGCATTGGACGGATTGCTCCAGACGGCAGTATCACAGCATACGTGACCTGCGCCAGTCCCGACTACCTAACGTTTGGAGCGGACGGTACGCTGTGGTACACCTGCGCTGAAGGCATCGGACGTATCATCCCGAGCAGTGGCGCAGTGGACCTGTTCCCAACTCGCACACCCAAAGCCGATTCAAGAAGCCTGGTGGTGGCCGCGGGGGGACTGCCATGGTTCATCGAGCTTGGCGCGAATGCAATCGGATGGCTTGCCCCGCAATCGTGAGAGCCCGTGGTCGCACGAGCGGCTGGCGAACGCGGGAGCGAGACATCATCGCGCAGATTCGGCGGTCATCGCGCGCGAGCAGTGACGGCGGGCACCCCATCATAAAGCCTACTGGCAACAGAGTTCGCAGCAAGCGCATGAAGCAAGGCTGTCGGACGACGGCAAATGAGGGATCAATAGGACGAATTGCTGTCACTTACGCTGTCAAACGCCCAAAATGCAGCAAAGCGGCTCCGAGCGATCGTGCTCAAAGCCGCTTCATTTCAGGGTTTGTGATGGCAGGTGGGACAGGAATCGAACCTGCAACCTGCGGTTTTGGAGACCGCTGCTCTGCCTAATTGAGCTACCCACCTAGAAGAACACCCGCAGCATACACCACCACGCCCGACAGCGTCAAGCGGAAACGCTCTGTCCGCCAGGGTCTTTTCATGCTAATGCAGATCCGGTAGACTGCACGGCATGAGTAAGACAACGGGGCGCCCGACGGCGCCAGAGGGGTCGTTGCGGGCG
>DASVZE010000145.1:0-4247 GCA_036391775.1 Chloroflexota bacterium
CGCATGCTTGCCGAGATCACCGCGCAATTGCTGGCACGCGGCCCGGAGGCCATTCGAGAGCGCAAAGGCCTGTATCACCTGGCAGGCCGAGGCCATGCCAGCCGCTTTGAGTGGGCGCAGGAGATCCTGGCTCTCGACGCACGACGCCATGAGCAATCTGTCAGGCAAATGCTCCCGGCGCCAACGAGCGACTTTCCCACCCCTGCACAAAGACCCCTCTTTTCAGCATTGGATTGCACGCACTTCGAGCAGAGCTTTGGGCTGATGCTTCCTGATTGGCGGGATGCCCTGCGCCTTGCCATGGCGTAAGCAACCGGTGACCGGGGAGCCAGCCGCGCGTCAGGCCCAGGCGCGCACAGCGATACCTCGCGCACGCCAGCAAGGCCTCAGGCCGCTGGCACTCGCACGGAAGATGGGAGAATAACAGAACACTCCCTTGGAGCCGTGGAGTATAAGATCTGTGAAGCGTCGAACAAAGCCCGGCGCGATCGGATGTATAATGCGCCTCCATTAATAGTAGTTGCCTGGCGCGGGGAGTCCGCACATTGTTTCTTTCGACTGATGGGTTCAGGACCCTGGCAGTATGAGCCACCGAAGACTGAATATCGCCCTCGTAGCGTTGACTTTATCGGCAATTACATGGATGCTGCTAGGCACGACGCCCGGGCGCCCAACCCCGGCGGCTGCGCGCGGCGTTGGGGGACACCAGACCTATGACCTTCCAAATGTCGTGCCGTATGTCTTCCAGGGGGATGTACGGAATCTCCCACACGTACCTTCGAGACCAAAGCATGAGCCGGAGCTGCGTGAGCCGCTCAGCACCAAGCCGGCGCCTTCCGGCCCGGTTGCTTCGGGGCCAAGCCTCGCCCTGGCACCTATGCCCGGCCCGTCCCACAACTTCGCAGGCATGAGCGCGAACGACCTCTGCACCGGCGGAACATGCGGCGCAGGCATTCCCCCGGATCCCAATGGAGACGTGGGTCCGAATGACTACGTGCAGGCCGTGAACTCCTCGTTCGCGGTCTACAGCAAGACGGGCTCACTCCTGGCCTCGTTTACGGAGGCTTCCTTGTGGTCCGCCTCCAACGCGCCGCAGTGCGACGGTAACGGGCAAGGCGATCCTGTGGTGCTCTATGACCCGATGGCAGACCGCTGGATCCTGACCAACTTTGCCTTCCCGATCGTCAATGGAAATCCAGCATCGCCTTATTATGAATGCATCGCCGTCTCACGCAGCGGCGACCCCGTGAGCGGCGGCTGGTATCTGTACGCGGTCCGCACCGATACGGGAGCTGCCGGGCAGCCCCCGGTCGGGACGCTCAACGACTACCCCAAGTTCGGCATCTGGACCGACTGCCTGTATTACTCTGCCAACGGATTCGACGCGCTGGGGAACTACGCAGGTGGAGAGTACGGCTCCTTCAGCCGCAGCAGCCTGTATGCGGGCTCGACGCTGAGCGGCTCGATCGGCTTCACGGCCAGCACGAGCGACTACTTCACCATGATCCCGGCAAACCTGAGCGCTCCGGGAACCGACGGGCTCCCGCCGGGCGGCACCCCCGAGTACTTCGTGCAGGAATCGCTGGCCGGCTTTGCCTTCCTGGTTCGCACGTTCACGCCGGGCACGAATTGTGGTGGCGGCGGCACGCTGAGCGCGGCAATCAGCGTAAGCCAGGCGTCTTATACCTATCCTGGCACGAACACCGGCGACAACATCGTGCCGCAGCCATCGCCGGCGACGTCCAACAATACGCTCGACACACTGGGCGACCGTATCATGCAGAAGGTCCAGTATCGTCGTGTGGGCAGCACAGAATCGCTGTGGGTGACGCACACGTTTCGCAGCTCCAAGAGCGGGCCCACCGGCTCGCAGTGGGCACAGATCGACGTAAGCAGCGGGGCGATCTCCACCACGCCCGTGCAGCAGCAGCTATATAACCCCGGGGATGGCAAGTACCGTTGGGCGAGCAGCATTGCGGTGGACAAGGACGGCAACGCCGCACTTGGCTACAGCACCTCCGGCAGCAGCAGTCCTAGCTTCCCCAGCATCGCGTACGCAGGGCGCCTGGTTGGCGACCCGCTCAACACATTGCCGCAATCCGAGACCCAGCTTGTGGCGGGAGGCGGCTCGCAGGTGAACAACTGTGGCGGTGCTGTCTGCCACCGCTGGGGCGATTACAGCTCGATGAGCGTGGACCCGGTGGACGGGTGCACCTTCTGGTACACGAACGAGTACTACGTCAGCCAGACGGGCGGCAATAGCGGGGCCTGGGACACGCGCATCGGCTCGTTCTCGTTCCCTTCCTGTGTCCCGTTTGGCAGTCCAACGGCTACGCCGACGAACACGGCGACGAGTACTCCCACCCGTACCCCGACGAATACCCCCCCCTCGACGGCTACGCCTTCGCGTACCCCAACAAGCACTGCAACCAACACACCGACCAATACCGCGACCGCGACAGCCACAAGCACCGCAACCCGCACACCGACCAATACCGCGACAGCCACAAGCACTGCAACCAGCATTCCTACCAACACGCCGACCAGTACCCCGACTGCGACTGCTACGGCTTCGCCTACATCGACAAGCACCGCAACCAGCACGCCGACCAATACTCCCACCCGCACACCGACCAGCACCGCGACCGCGACAGCCACAAGCACTGCAACCAGCACTCCCGCCAGCACGCCGACCAATACCGCGACCGCGACAGCTACACCTTCGCCCACATCGACAAGCACCGCAACCAGTACGCCGACCAACACGCCGACCTCAGTGAATAATCTCACCGTGTCCATCGGCGGCTCGGCGGTAGGAAGCTATTTCGTCCCCTCTCCTGGGACCATCCTGTTGACTTACCCTGGCACGATCAACGGACCCGTGCGGGTTGAAAGCACGGACGGCAAGCCGGTCTTCGCCAGCGAGCGGGCGCTGTACGGCGGCTCCTTCAACGAGGTCATGGGCTATGCCAACACCCAGTTGACCACCGACTACTGGTTCACCTGGTATGACCAGGTCAACATGCAGACTTGGATCCTGGTCGCCAAACCGTAGGCCGAGACGTTCGGCAAGCTGCACCCGGACGCTCGAACCGGCGGTTTCTGCGTTCCTCATTTGCACGCGTTGGCGAATATCGCTCCCAGAGCGGGCCCAACTCCGGTCGGCGAAGGCCTGCGGAGGCGGCACCGGCGCCTCGCGGGCCCCAACCATACAGGATGCCAACAGTTCGCCAACAGTAATGAAAGGAACACATTTCCAGCAGGCTGGTCATGCTATCATAATGTTCTCAGGCATCATTCGAGACCGGAGGGGCTGAGCTGATAGCACTTGATCCGGGTACGGCACAAGCTTCGCCTGGAAGGCAACAGCTCACATCCGAATCAAACCCTCCCCGGCCAACCCTGAGATTAATTACCAGTCATATCGACGTTCGTTGGTCGGGAGATTTTCCATGAGCAGGAACCTTTCCAAATTTCCCTTCAGGTTTTTTGCCGCAATTACTGTTTTCAGCTTATTCGTCTCGGGTTTCGCCGTCGGCGATGGACGGCCCGCGCACGCTCTGGGGCTTTTTGCGGGCCCCGGCATTCAGCCGCTTGCGGCGAACAGCGACTCCTTTCATTACTATGCCAGCGGCAAGCGCATCGACTTGACTCCGTCGCGGGAATGGGTGTCAGTAAAGTTCGCCGACACAAATCCAGCCGCGCAGACCGATGCCTTGAAGAGCTCGGGCGCTCCGCTGAACCCGACGGGCAATATACGCTCCATTCCCGTTGCTGGATGGGCTTTGGTCCCGGTGAATGCAGGCACAACGCAGGCAGCGCTTCTCCAAGGCATCAATGCCATGCGCCTCATGCCGGCCAGGTTCACCGAGGTCAACCCGGTCTTTCAGGCCGGCCAGGACGAGATGGCCGTTACGGACGAATTCATCGCGAAGTTCGATCCCGCAGTGAGCCAGGCCCAGATTGACGCCACAAACGCCGCTTACGGCGTCCAGATCGTGCAGCCCCTGCTGGGGCAGCCCAATACATTCGTTCTAAAGGTGTCGGCGGATTCGCACATGGACGCGCTGGCCATGTCCAATCTTTACCAGGATAGCGGCACGGCGCTTTCCGCCGCGCCCAACTTCGTGCGTTTGACGCCGGCGCTCAATCCAACCCCGTCTGGCGCGAAAGCGCCGAGCACCGCGCTGGCACCCTCGCTCGCGGCAACCTGGCCGCCGACACCCAATGATTACTGGTATAAGCTC
>DASVZE010000146.1:0-2566 GCA_036391775.1 Chloroflexota bacterium
TAGGCCACTCCCGCCTCCGTCTCTTCGGGACTGGCGAGGTGCACGGCATATCCTGCCAGCGCATACTCGACGGCTCGCTCCAGCGTCATCGCGCGACCTACCGCGACTGCCACCGCAGATGTAGGCTTGTCTAGCGCTTGCCAGGCGGGGGCTTGTAGCCGATCAAAGCGAGCTCTCTCACCGGCCGGCACCTGGTATCCGATGGCGTCGTTCGCAGCGGTGGCGGCGCCTGCCAGCTGCAAAGCGCGCTCCGCATCACCTTCTGCCGCGGCCAAAGCCGCGAAGTCGTCCAGTAGATAGGCGATGGCCGCACGGTCGCCCATTTCTACGTTGATTCTCAAACTTTCAACGAGGAGATGCTCTGCAGTCGGGTAATCTCCTTCGTCCAGCAATACATCGGCCAGGCTGTTAAGAGCGATCGCTAGACGCCCTTTATCTCCCATCTGCCGCTGAGTCTCCACGCTCTCGGTCAGGAGCTCGCGCGCGGTCGAGTAATCCCCCAGTGCAGCAACCACGCCGGCCAGATTGTTCATCAATTGCGTGGCGGAGAACCTGTCTCCGATCTCACGGAAAACCGAAAGGCTCTCCTGGTCCAGAGTCAGCGCCTCCGCATAATCTTCCACGCTGTAGGCGACGATTCCGAGGTTGGCGAGCAAGACCGCGACTCCTGGCCTGTCGCCCAATTCGCGCCGAAGCGCCAGGCTTCTCTGGTAGAGTCCGCGTGCAGTCGTATGGTCACCCTGCTGGTTGGCCAGAGTACCGGCGCCCTTGAGGGCCTGCGCCTGCGCCATCATGCGCGGTCCGCTCTCTTCCACGGACGCCGCCAAACGTAGGGCGTCGTCATACCATTTCGTGGCCTCGGCATATGCGCCCAGCTGCCTGGTTGCTTCTCCAATTTCAGTCGTTACGTGACTGAGAGCGGCCAACTCGCCGAGTCCTTCAAACTCTCCACGCACTGTCGTCAACCACTTCACCGCCTCTCCGTACTCGCCCTCCTTGCGCAAGAGCGATCCGACGGCCTGCCGGGCAGCTGCCAGCCCGTGAATATCTCCTGCTTGCTCGGCCAGCTCCAGCGCCTGGCGGTACACGTCGTCGGCCGAGGACCACTCGCCCACCAGCTCAAGCACTTGTCCCAACCTCAGCAGCACCGAAACTCGTTCCGGGTCACTGAGAAGCGGCAGCAGACGCCGGTAGTAATCGACAGCCGCCTCGTTTGCATACGAGCCTTGCGCCGCCTCGCCGGCCTTTTGCAGGTACTCGCGCTTCTTGGACTCATTCCGGCTCAGGTCGTAATGATAGGCGAGAAGATCGACGTACTGGCTCAGCGTGTCCGTATAGCGCTGTTCGATGAACTGCCCAAGCTCTCCATGAAGGTGCGACCGTGTGGCGTAGGGCAGGCTTTCGTAGGCGACCTCGCGAGTCACAATGTGCTTGAAAAGGTAGACCCGTTCGGGTTCCGGTTGATCCAGAGGGGTCAAGTCCAGCCGGCTTAGCACGTCCAGGTCTGCCTCGACTTGTGCCGAGGTACCGATTTGCGGATCCGCACCCCAGAGCCATGACATGGCGAACTGTCGGCCGATGACGCTGGCGACCTTGATGGTGATCTTCTGGCTCTCATCCAGCTGGTCAATGCGGCTCAAAATCAAGCTGTGCAGGCTCGTGGGCAGGTCGAGGCTCTCTAGAACTCTCGCGTCCCGTAGGCTGAGCCCACGGTCATGAATGTAATTCAACAGCTCCTCGATATAGAACGGGTTGCCCTGAGCTCGCTCGGCAACCCGCTCCACTAGCTTCTCGGGAGGGGGAGCCCCTTCTCCGATCAGCTGAGCCAGCTTGAGTGCGATCAATTGCCCTGCCTCCTGTGCCGTGAAGGAGGTCAGCTCGACGACTGTGCACCAGGGGAGATTGGTGATTCTCGGCGCATGAAGGCGGTCGAGATCGGGGGGCCGGTAAGCCATCACCAGCAGGACGGAAAGGTCTGATATGGCACGCGCGATTGCCTCAAGGAGATCGTGAGAGAGAGGATCCAGCCAGTGGCAATCCTCGAGCACCAACAGCAGTGGCGTGGTTCCGGCGCGCGCTCGCACGCAGTCAATCAGCAGAGCTTCAAGTGACGCCTTGCGCAGCTTGGCATCCAGGGACTGGGTGAGATCGTTGTCCGGAATGGGCATATTGAGCGCCACACCAAGAAGCGGCAGGCGCGGGACCAGTGCAGGGTCGATCGCGGCCAGGTGCTCCTCCAGGATGCGCACCTGTTCCTCAAACGTCTCGATGTCGTCGAGACCGAAAAACGATTGCCAGATGCTGTGCCAGGCGAGATAACTGATGTGAGTGCCATAGGACTGGCACTCACCGATGTGGACGTCAATCTGTCGCTCCAGCGACCGGCGGACGGTCTCCGCAACCACGCGTGACTTGCCCATTCCCGCATCCGCCGAGATAGCGATAATCTGGCCGTGTGCCGACAGTACCTCTTTCATGGCGCGATCGACCTGCATCAGCTCCGCTTCGCGCCCGACGAGAGGCAGCGTGTCTTGAGGCTCTAGCAAGTGGGGAGTTCGCTGATGCG
>DASVZE010000147.1:0-3005 GCA_036391775.1 Chloroflexota bacterium
GATTGTGTGTCGTGGTGGAGAGTGTCCGCCCAGCACATGACTTCTACCGGGCGCACGTCTTTGCCATGAAAGTAACGAGCGGCTTCTATGCAGTGGCATCCCATGTCCACGAGCGCTCCTCCTCCAGCCCGTTCAGGATCCCAGAACCAGGGCGAATGGGGACCGAAGTGGGACTCGCGTGAACGCACCCATAGAACCTTTCCGATGGAACCGGAACGAACCAGCTGCTCTGCGCGAACCACCGCGGGTGAAAATACCTCTGTCTCAGCGTACCCGTGCATGGCGCCGGATGCTTCCGCGGCATCGAGCATTTCGCGTGCCTCCGCGACATTGCGAGCCAGGGGTTTGGTACAGACTTGATTTCGGCCCGCGGCCGCCAGGCCAACTGCAATGTCTCGGTGAAGAAAGTTGGGGAGCGCAATAATGTACAGGTCGATATCATCCCGGGCGATTGTCTGCTCAAAACTGGACGACGTTTCCGGGATCTTCCAACGTGACGCGAATCGCCGAGCAGTGTCCTCATTGCGCGATGTGACCACAGCGACTTCTTGATGACCGACGTCCCTCAGTCCCTGCATATAGAAGTCTGCGACGAATCCTCCACCAAGCATGGCAATGCGCACCGAATCCATAAGCCGCCTTCCTCCTCATACACGTAGTATGGTCAGCGCAATGCCCGTCCATTGCATGACGCGCCAACCAGTATATCGGTGCCGTTGTCGTCTCGGACCCTGAATAGTCTCTGCGTATACTGACAATGTCGTCCGGGGCCTGGGATATAACCGATGGGCGGACGCACAGCTAGTCTGTGCCAAGGGACTGAGAAATGAGCATGGTTGGAGTCAGGAGCATCGCACCTCAAAGCGCCTATCTAAATGCTGTGCGAGACGTACTCGGCCGGATCGAGGCGACCCAGATGCAACACATCGCCGATGCGGCTAGACGCTGTGCGGATGCCATTCTGTCCGACGGTTTGGTTCATCTCTTCGGCTCAGGCCACTCTCGAATGGCGGTTGAAGAGATGTATCCTCGCTATGGCAGCTTCCCAGGATTCCATCCCATGGTTGAGCATTCTCTCTCCAATCACCATCAGGTCGTGGGGAGCAACGGTCAGTGGCAGGCCATGTTTATCGAGAACGCGGAGGGGCTGGGAAAGACCATTCTGCGAAATTTTGAGCTCGACTCCCATCGAGACGTCATGTTGATCATCTCGGCGGGCGGAACGAATGCGGTGCCTGTTGAGGTCGCAATCGAGACACGGAGTAACGGATTATTCGTGATTGCCATCACGTCCGTAGACCATAGCCGGCGTTCTCATCCCAAACACAGTAGCGGAAAGCATCTCTTTGAGATTGCTGATTTGACGATTGATATGTGCACCCCCCCCGGCGATGCAGCCGTCTACGTATCGGGTCTCGACACACCCGTGGGACCTCTGACGTCTATTGCCAGTCTCACAATCATCAATATGATCAAGTGCGCCGTAGCGCAGATGCTTGTAGACGAAGGAAGAATACCGACCGTGTTGACGAGCCCGATCCTGGTTGGCGAGGAGCGATCCTCGGAGCTATTTGAACAGTCGTACAGGGAATATCGGGCGAGTGTGAGGCGATTGTAGTTGATGACCAACACCTTGCCTCTGCTGCCGACGAGCGTGGTCGGGTCACATTCATGGCCCGGTTGGCTCTCGGCCGGTATCGAGCAGGCGCACAGGGGAGAGTTTGGGCCGGCGGACCTGCAAGAGATGCTGGACGATGCGGTCGATGCCGCACTTCGCGATCAAGAGGAGGCCGGGGTCGACATTGTCACCGACGGTGAAATGCGCCGCAGTGGGTTCTTTACCGCGGAGTTTTACGTGCACCTCGCCGGCGTACAGGCTGCCGCTCCAGAACGTCGCCTAGGTCCGCCCGGCCACGATCAGCAACACCGCTTCGACGTGCTTGAACCGATTGATGCGCCGCATGGACTGGGCGTGGTCGAGGAATTCCAGTATGCGCGGCAGCAAACGGGCCGGCCACTAAAAACAACGCTTCCCGGTCCCTTTACGCTGTCGGGAAGGCTCAATGGTGGCGACGTTTACCGTTCGCGCATTGATATCGCATGGGCGTTCGTCCCGATCATCAACTCCGAGCTCCGGCGACTCGTCACCGCGGGCGCAGACTTCATTCAGATTGACGATCCGTCTCCCGCTATTCACCCCGACATGGCAGCCGAATTTCCCCGGCTGTTCAATGCGGCCATCGAAGGAATCAATGTACGGCTAGGAGCACACCTGTGCTTTGGCAACTATGCCGGCCGGCCACTCGGAAAACGCACATATGAGCCGGTTCTGGAACTGATGTTGAGCTTGCATGTCGATCAGCTCGTGCTCGAGTTTGCCAATCGGGAGCTAACTGAGCTTCACGTCTTGAAGGACGTGGCAGCGCAGCGTGACGTTGCGGTAGGTCTGGTCGACGTAAAAAGTTACTACAT
Source organism: Chloroflexota bacterium (assembly GCA_036391775.1). Classification (GTDB taxonomy): domain Bacteria; phylum Chloroflexota; class UBA5177; order UBA5177; family UBA5177; genus DASVZE01. Next base: position 2,473 of record DASVZE010000147.1, read on the forward strand.
TGAGACTCCCGATGACATCGCCCAGAGAATTCGTCGAGTTCTGAAGTATGTTCCAGTCGAGAGGCTCTCCGTGGTGCCGGACTGTGGCTTTAGTCAGACGGCCCGCTGGGCGGCGAAGGAGAAGCTGCGCAGCATGGTCGAGGGAACACGCGTCGTGCGCCGAGAGCTGCTGGCAGGAGGGTAGGGCACTGAGTTGGTGTCGTCCACAAGGCATCAGTGGTACATGAGGACGTTGCCATGCCTGTAGCGAGAACTGTCCAAGGCGACGTTGACACAGGACAGCTCGGAATCTGTTACGCGCATGAGCATCTGCTCATCACCGGCGGAATGCAGGTCCGCCTCGATCCGGACTTTCTGCTGAACGACCGCGCAAAAGCAGCGGACGACATTCGCGCTTTCACCGCACTCGGCGGCAAGACGATGGTCGACATGCTGCCGCCGGGGCTTGGTCGCGACCCCGACGGTCTGCGGGTACTCTCCGGCGTGACCGGTGCCCACATCATCGCGACGACCGGGTTCCACACGGAGAAGTA
>DASVZE010000148.1:0-2791 GCA_036391775.1 Chloroflexota bacterium
CCCCCGGCATGCTCAGGTGCAGGTGGAGCGTGAACGCATAGAGCATGCCGAAGGTGAAGTTGCGCGCCCATTGAGACACATGGTAGCTGAGCAGTCCCCGCTTCCACCCGTATGCCTTCACCCGGCGCCGTGCGCGGGCCAGCTCGACGCTCTCCACCACGACAAACATGCTGGCAGCCCAGAGCCAGGTCGCGATGATCCAGCCTGCCCCTAGGACTGCGCTGGCGACCATGGCCAGGCCCGTGATTGAGACTGCGCCGTGCAGGATGCAGTTGGTGTTGTCCCAATCATCGGCCAAGCGCCAGCCACGCTGTCCGAGGTACCGGGCAGCAATCAGCCCGGTGCCGATGAGGTAGAAAAGACTACCGAGAGCAATCACTCCGGCTGCGCTCCATGCAGGAACCTGCCCTGGGAAAAGCGCCACCGCGACGATGACCACGGATTGAGTGCTGACTGTGGCCAGCAGAATCCTGCCCTTGGCATGTTCTCTCGTCGAATCTCCCGCGATCTCCCAGAATCCTGTGATGGCCAGTACCAAAAACCACAGCCAGAGCGCGGCGGTGAACAGGCCAAGAGCCCAGGCCAGAAGATGCCACGCAGGCACGGCGAGCAACACGGCTTCTCCGAGCACGGACGTCCCCGCTACCCAGGTCCCAATGGCAAACCTGTTGACCGGGTCGCGGGTATGCCTGTTCAGGGTCCCGCTGACCCAGGAGGCGAGATACGAGGCAGCAATGAAGGTCCAGATGACGATCAGCTCCAGTGTGAGGAGCTGGGTGACAGTGGACAGGTTCGGCACTGGAAATCGCTGCAAGGCATCGAGCGTGAAGATGCCGACAGCCATGACGATTGCTCCGGATGCCGCCGGCGATGGAGCGGGCTGCATGAGTACGCGACGTACGATCAGCGACAGGGCACCCAGCGCGAGGATCTGGAGGAACGGGGACAGGATAATGTTCTTGATTTAGCCACCCGACTGTCTATTGGCCTCGGTTTGTGGATGGTGGGAGCGACCTCCAGTGAGGATCACGAGATCGGCAATCAACGCAGCAAGGGCGGAGAAGGCAAGCAGTACGAATCCCAGAGCGTATCCACCAGTGGTGTCCTTGACGATGCCCAGGACGATGGGTGGGAAGAAGCCTCCCAGGCCTCCAAGCGCTCCTACGAGACCCGTGACCACCCCGACCTCTGTCGGGAAATACTGGGGGACCAGCTTGAACACCGCTCCGTTCCCGATTCCCAGCGTCCCTGCGCCTCCGAGGGCGCCGATGGTGAACACCACGATGTTGGTAGAGGTAAGCAGCAGCGCAAGGATGACGAGGGCGGAGAACACGCCGATCAGCACCCGAGATGCCGCGACCTGGTCTGACAGCCACCCACCGAAAGGCCGCACCAGCGTCGCCACAACGACGAAGCCAGCTGTGCGCAACCCGGCATCGGCCAGGCTGAGGTGGAACTCGGTTTTGAGCAGGGTGGGCAGATAGATGCCCAAGGCGACGAATCCACCAAACGTAATGAAGTAGAAGAAGGCAAGCAGCCAGGACAGACGTTGATGGATGAAGACAGCGGCGATATGCCCCAGGGAGGTGGCGCGCGCCGCCGTGGCATCACGCGCAAGCGACCAGAAGACAATTGCCCACACGAGACTCAGGGCGCCGAAGAGCCAGAACACCCACTCCCAGCCAAAGCGATCTGAGAGACGGGGTGCGAAGAAGACGGCCACAGATTGACCGATGTTGCCCACGCCAAAGATGCCCAAGGCGGCGCCTTGCTGCGCGGCTGGGAACCATCTGGAGGTGAAGCTGACGCCGACGGCAAAGCTTGAGCCGGCGGATCCCAGGAGGAAGCCCCAGAACAGGAGCGAGTGATACGAGTGCATAAGGGCGATGCCGGCCGCCGGAACGATGCCGAACGCCAGCAACAGCGTGAAGATGAGCCGGCCTCCGTACCGATCCGCCAGGATTCCCATGGGAATGCGGAGAAGCGATCCAAGGATCACCGGGATAGCGATCATCACCGAGGTCTGGAACGTTGTGAGCTTGTAGATGTCTTTGAAGTGCGGGGCGAGGGCCGAGATGAGCCCCCAGACGGAAAAGGAGATGGCAAAGGCCATGGTGACGAGAAACAGCTGCCGGTTCCGCACATCTATCCTCCTGATGGTCACCAGTTACGCGCTGCGTCGTTGCTTCGTGCTGCGCTTGCGCCTCGGCGGCAAGCGTACGGTGCAGGTCGTGGCATACCGCCGCATTGCTCACTCTGGCCCGTGTCGGTCCCAATCATCGGACAACAGCTGTTCCAGGCTCGGTACTTGGAGTGGCGGCGACCGTAGACGTGGCGCCGCACGAGCCACACACCAGCTCAACGACAATCCGGTCAATCTCGATTCCTCGGATCTCAATCGCGGAGTCCTGAAGCGCTTGCCCGCAACCGCGGCACGGCACGTGTCGGGCCTGCTCGTGGATCAGCTCTAGGACGAGCGCGAGCCCCGGCTGGTTGGCTCCATCCATGCCGTGTACCGTCATCGTCCTGTTCCCACGATGCGCCGGCGGTAGAGGATATACGGCCGCCCCAAATACTGGAAGGGATAGCTCCAGGCGTGCACTAACCGGGTGAAGGGCCAGAGAGCATAGAGGAGCCAGGCTGAAGTCGCGTGGATTTGGTAGAGCGCCGGCACGTGGACCATGAGCGCGGGTTTTGGTTGAAAGATGAGCAGGCTGCGGAACCACTCGGCGACGGTGCTTCGGTAGTCGTAGCCACCGCCGAAGGTATTGGTCACGATCGTATCCCAGAC
>DASVZE010000149.1:0-6326 GCA_036391775.1 Chloroflexota bacterium
CCAGCACCGTTCCAATAAGAAATCCGAGCACTGTCTCCTTCAAGGTCGTGTAGATCTGCTCCCAGAGCGGCCCCTGGGCCGTCCCGTTTTGAGCCCAGGTCACGATCTGGGCCCAAATCTTGGAGGGCTCACCCCAGAAGAAGGAATCGATCCACCCGCTGCGCGCACCAATCTCCCAGCCCCCGATGATCACGACCGCAAACAGGAGCCGGAGGACGTTGACCATGACGCGGCGCCGAAGCGCCTGTCGACGCCCCACCTGCGCCGTTTCCGGCGTGGAGTCGACGGCCGCCTCAGACGGCGGCGCGATCTTTGGAACGCTCATAGCTAATGACAACTTCGTCACGGAGGTCCTCCCAAATCTGGTGGTAGAGCTGGACAAAGCGAGGATCAAAGCGGATCTCGGCCACATTACGCGGCCGGGGAAGGTCGATGGGATAGTTGCCCTTGACCGTTCCCGGACCCGCCGTAATGACGCACACCCGGTCGGCTAGCGAGATCGCCTCCTCCAGGTCATGTGTGACGAACACCACGGAGGCAGACGTGGTGGACCAGAGGTTGAGAAGCTCGTTCTCCATGAGGGCCCGGGTCTGTACGTCCAGCGCGCTGAATGGTTCGTCCATCAGCAGAATCCGCGGCTCATTGATCAGCGTCTGGGCCAGTGCCACACGCTTTCTCATTCCGCCGGACAGTTGATGGGGATAGTGCTGTTCGAAGCCGGATAGACCGACACGCTGTATCCAGTCCCTTGCGCGGTCACGTGCCTCCGACTTCTTGGCGCCGCGAAAGCGAGGACCGACGGCGACATTGTCAAGGACACTCTTCCAGGGAAAGACGGCGTCGGTCTGGAACATGAAGCCCACGTCGGAGTCGATGCCGCGCACAGGCCGGCCGAATACGGTTACGTCTCCGGCGCTTGGCGGCTCAAGCCCGGATATCAGGGTAAGGGTGGTGGATTTGCCACAGCCGGAGGGACCAACCACGGCGCAGAACTCTCCGGCGCCCACCGTCATGCTGACATCGCGCAGCGCCGTGAACACACTCCCCGTGGGCGATTGGAAGCGCTTGTAGACCCCTCGCAGCTCGATGGCCGGCGTATTGCTTCTTCCGCCGTTTTCGGGGTTCGGCGGTATTTTGGTGGACATAACGTTCTTCCTTCCCTCCTGGTCTCCAATCTCCTCGCGCCATGCGGTAAATTTGCTTTCGGCCTCGCTTGCAAACAGCGCCTTCAGATGGTTCCCGTATCGCGTCCGAGGTACGGACAACGCTTCTACCAGTACGGTACGTTGGCTGATATGAACACCTCGTAAACGGGTGTGTCGGTCATGTAAATATTCTGTAAACATGCACCGGAGACCCATGCGGCGGATGTGCCAGGATCGGAGGCCGGCGGCCTGGTCGCCGCATCAGGAGGTACGAGACAGCGCTACCTGCAGAGAGGTGGGATCGGATAGAGGGCCCGTTTTGTCGCCACGTCGAAAGGAAAGACAGTGTATGTTTTGCCGTCGGGCTGAAGCTGGACCACGGCCATGGGTTTGTAGGTGTTTATGCCCATGCTGTCGAACCTGATGCGTCCATAAAAGGTCATAATGTCCAGTCTGGCGAGCGCGGACCGGACCGCGCGGTAGTCCAGGCTTCCGGCGGATTCCAGCGCATGCTGATACACGACCAGGGCGGCAGTGGATTCAGCGGCCTGGTAGGGCACCTGGTCGTAGCCGGGATAGGCGCTTCGAAAGGCATCCGCGTATGCCTTGGGGGTGCCCCACTGATCGTCCCCCCGGTATCTGAGATCGCTGGTCCACTGCGTTGCTCCGAAGATGTAGTTTCCCTCCGATTGGAGGTTGGCACGAAAAGCCGGCAACGAGGGACCGACACTGAAACCGATCGCCTTTGGTGAAAGACAAAGATCTCTAGCTTGTCGCGCAATCAGAATGGAGTCCTGGAGGTGTCCGGCAGCCAGTAGAACATCCGGGTGCGTTCGATTGATCGCCAGAAGCTGCGCGCTGACGTCGCTTGGCTGCGGTAAATAGTAGAGCTGCGTGACGACTCTCATGCCGCGTGCTGTGGCGTACTCGGCCGCTCCCGCGATTGCCTCCCGGGAGAACGGCTCGTATTCGCCAAGGAGCGCGAGCGTCGTCGGCCGCGGATGCTGACTGAGGACGACGGCGATGATTCCTTTCAGATAGTTCTCGGCTGGGCTCACGATGCTAAAAACGTACTTGAAGCCGGAGACGTAGATACCCCGAGCAGATCCGTGCGGAGCTACCAACGGTATGCCGTGCTGCTCTGCCACGGGAGCGGCGGCGGCTGTCAAAACCGAGCTATATGGGCCAATCAGGAAATTGACCTTGTCGTCGACCACAAGCTTTCGATAGAGTGCTGCCACGAGCTTCGGCTGCGACTGGTCATCGTAATAACGCAGCGCAACGCGGTACCGCTTACCCCCAACATCGATCCCTCCCTGCCGATTGATTGAGTTGATGTAGAACAAGTAGCCGTCGCGTGAGTAGGCGCCTTCCGCGGCGCGTTCTCCCGTTATCGAGATGGTGAGTCCAAAGGTAATTGTTCTGCCGTCACTCGTGGCGCCTCTGCCCGGAATCGCGCACGCCGATACCATGATGCAAAGCGCCGGGACAAGCAGCGCAATGTGCAGGCGAAATCGATCAGGTAGCGCCAACATCCATCCTCGCTATGTTCTCAGAAGCGCCGCTCATCCTGATTTCTGGCAATGAACTTGTAGCCCACGCCAGGCTCCGTCACCAGGTGCTCCGGGTGGGCTGGATCACGCTCCAGCTTGCGACGCAATCGCCCCATGAACACTCTCAGGTACTCGGACTCCTCGCCGTACTCGGCGCCCCAGACGCGCTGGAGAAGCATGCGGTGCGTCAGGACTTTGCCGGCGTTGGTGACGAGCTGCCCCAGAAGGGCAAACTCGGTCGGTGTGAGATGTACCTCCTCGCCGGCCCGATGCACGGTATGGCCGTCGAGATCCACGTCCAGATCGCCGAAGAGTTGCTTGCCTGACGACGGCGGACGATTTTCAAGCCATTGGGATCGGCGTAGCGCCGCCCGCATGCGAGCCAGAAGCTCTTCGACACCAAACGGTTTCGTCAGGTAATCATCCGCCCCCAGGTCCAGCGCGGCCACTTTATCGCTCTCCGCATCCAATGCCGTAAGGACGATGATGGGTACCCGCGAGCTTTGGCGCACCCGTCGACACACTTCCAGCCCGTCCATGCGTGGCATCATAAGGTCGAGAATCAGCAGGTCCGGTTGATCGTTCTCCCATATGGCACACGCCTCGAGGCCGTTACTCGCCTGAAGGACGGTGAATCCGCGCGCCTCGAGATTACGACCGATGAAGTCGCGGAGAGCTGCTTCATCATCGGCGACGAGGATCCTGGTCCCTCTGGCTCCGGCTCCCGCATGGGAGCTGTGCGTCTCCGTCTCTGTCATCAGCGTGATTCTCTCCTGGCTACGACGCTCGGGCCGTGTTCGGGAAGGGCTGGTCGTCGTTCCGCGGGAGCAGGGTTGAAGGTGAGACTGCGACAGCAAACGATATCGTCGTCTCGTTGTCGCTGCTTTCTGCCCAGATTGAGCCGCCGTGTGCTTCGACGAACGCCTTGCAAATCGCCAGCCCTAGCCCAGTCCCACCTGCTCGTAGCTGGCTCCCACGTGTGGCCCGATAAAAGCGCTCGAAAATGTGCGCCAGCTCATCGCCGGCGATTCCAGGTCCGTCGTTTGCAATATGCACCACAACATTGCCGCCCTGACTTTCGGCCGATACCTTTATATGACCGCCTCCGTACGCTAGCGCATTGGAAAGCAGGTTGTGGAGCACCACTTCCAATCTTGCCGCATCAACATCCAGGAGTGGTAGCTCTGCGGGAATGTCGGCCGAGATAACGGCCAAAGCCGGGAGCCGCCGAGCTGCGTTGTCGAGCAGTTCCTCCAGGCGGCAAGATGCGCGATGGAGCGACAGCAATCCGGCTTCCATGCGCGAAAGATCGAGAAGATTGCTGACGAGCTGCGCCAGGCGATCGGACTCGGAGCTGATGGCTTCTAGAAACCGGCGTTCGTCGTTCTGTGACCAGGAAACGTCGTCCTGGAGAAGCGTCGAGGCATACCCCTTGATGGCGGCGAGGGGTGTCCGCAGCTCATGGCCCACGGCGCCCAGAAGTGTCGTCTTGAATTGCTCTAGCTCCCGCTCCCGTGTGACGTCGCGCAGGAGAAGTCCACGGCCGATAATTTCTCTCCCATCATCGTGCACATCGAACAGCCGCAGTTGCACTGCATGGAAACGACCATCGATTCCGGTCTCGACAAGACATGTGGTCGTCTCGCCGGCCTGTATCCGCCCAAGCGACTCATTGCAGGTGGCAGGATCCTGCGCTGCAGCCTCAAGAGATTTGTAGACGACACTGATATGACCACCTTCGAGTGCGGCTGAGCTCAAGCCGATGATGGCTCCGGCGCCGGGGTTTGCATACAGTATCTTGCCCTCAACGCCGGTAAGAATGAGGCCGTCGCTCATGCTGTGCATGATGGCAGCCAGCGTCTGTTTCTCTGCCGCAGCCTGCCGGTATAGACGCTCGTTCTCGTGCGCAACCTCGCGCAGTCGCTCGTCGCTGCGCTCATAAAGTACGGCATGTTCCCAGGCCAGGGTGGCATGATTCGCGAAGGTAACGAGCAATTCGACCTCGTGCTCCGTAAACCTCTGGGGATCTCTTCGGTGGACCGCCAGCACAACGCTGCCGACATGGCTGATGATGGGAATGGCGAGCATGGCCCGGAACCCCGCGGCATACGCACGCGGTGAGAAGTTGGCGTCTTCGCCGGCGATCATCTGGACCGGCCGGCCGTCGTGGAGAGCAAGAGCCGAGGGGAACGTGAGTTGGTCGGGCGGCACGCGCACCGACCGATCGTACTCGTCGCCGCGGCCTTCACTGACAAGCACTCCTAGCACGCCATTCTCGTCCGGGACGAGGACGGCGGCAGCCTGTATATCGACAAGACGCTGGACTTCGCGAATAATCGTCTGCCCCACGTGGGTCGGGTCCAGCGACGTCACCACCGCGTTTGATGTCTCCAGAAGTGTGTGTAGCTCTCCCAGTTGCGCGATCACGTCCCTTTCCAGGCGAGCAAGCGACCGTGCCAGGCCTCCGATCTCATCGACACGACCACGCAGCGGTATATCGTCTTTTTTCTGTTGATCCTGGCTGGGAAGCATCGCGTGTCGATGTGATAGCGCCCGCAGCGGCTGGACCACGCGCCGTAACAAGACCAGCCAGAACAGCAGACCCCCGAGCGCGAACACCAGGGCAGCCACCGTGATCCATCGTCGGAAGTTCGTGATAGCGGCTAGGGCGTCAGAGGAAGACCGTTGCACCACCACAGCCCATCCCACGGTACGTATAGGTACCGAGCTATACAGCCATTGCTGGCCCTGAACATCGGACGCCTGTCGGGTTGCAATGTGCCCGGCCAGGGCTTCAGCCGCCCCCGGTAGCTCGTCCAGCACGGGCTGCAGAATGCGCTCTTTTTGAACCGTTGCTATAAGCTGCCCCTGCGCGTCCACGATGCTGATGAGCATGTGCTGATGCTGTCTCGCCTGAGATGAGATCACGCTTGCGAGCGGCTCCGCCAGGTCATTGAGCAGGAGATTTGTGCCCACCACACCAACCAAGTTGCCCCGTGAGTCGCGCACCGGCACCGCAAGCATCACGACCGCGTTGTACGTGGTGTAATCAATAACGCCATCTTGCAGGACGGGGTGCGTTGATCGCAGTGCAGCCATGAAGATCGGCTGAGCCGCAAAGCTTTCGCCCAGGGTGCGCACGTTAGACGGCACGGAGAGCTGAAGAATTCCATGTGGGTCTATCCAGAACGCCAGGTCCACATCCGGCCGAGCAGCCCGAAAGGATTGAAAAGCGGCGCTCATGGCCGCCACGTCTCCCCGGCGCACCGCGTCGAGACGACTCAGCCGGACGAGCGTCGATTCTGCTCCGCTAATCTTCGTCTCGGTTTCGCGAGAGATCTCTTGAGCGAGAGCGAGATCCGTGGTCTGTACCTGTGACGTCACTTGTTGCTGCGCGACGGCGTTGACCTTGTAATCGGCGGCGAAGATGGCAGCAACGAAGAGCAAATACACGCCGAGCAGTTGAACTAGAAGCGAGCGGCGCGGAAGATCGAGCAGAGATAGCGGATTGAGCGTATTCACGGCGCACCCGCCAGAAAGCACGGCCGAGAACGCCCCGTCATAGGCGGCCTCCTCTCCCGGCAGTCCTGAACGGTTTCCAGCTCTTGGCTATGTCAAGAGTAGTCTG
>DASVZE010000150.1:0-3374 GCA_036391775.1 Chloroflexota bacterium
GGCCGCGATATTCTGCTGGAGAAGCCGGGACCTCCAGGAATGGACGAGGCATCGGGAGAGCAGATTCGTGACCTGGTGTCGAAAGGCGCAACGGGATTTGTGGTTGGCTTCACAACGGATGACTGCCGGAAGACCTACGATGATCTGGTGGCAAAGGGTGTCGAGATCACCCAGGAGCCAACCGAACAGTCCTACGGCATCGACTTCGGATTGCGTGACCCGTTCGGCAACCACATCCGGGTCGTACAGCCGGTGTCGGTTCCTACGTCTGCCTGAGCCGGCAGGCTGCTCACGACGGCAAAGTGTGCTGGGAAGGAGTTGGGGGTGAGTCCCCACCCCTTCCCCACAGCTCGTCTGGTGTGAGCCGGCTCGCGCTCAGTCTTCTATCGTCTCAAAAAAGTACCTCTCGCGGCTTTCCAGGTTAGGGATCGCCGTCCCACGCACATGCTGCTCAAAGTGAGGCGTCGCCATGTGCGCCTCGTAGCCCGACTCGTCCACGTACTGCTCGTAAAGGAGGAAGGTTCGAGGGTCATGGGGTGAGCGATGCGCCTGGTAATACAGGCAGCCTGGCTCCTGGCGCGAAAGTGGTGTCATAGTCTTGATCACCTGCGCGATGGTCTCTTCCTGACCTTCCTTCGCTTTCCACAGAGCCGCGACAACATACGCCATAGTTTCCTCCCGTGCGCCTATACGCGCCTCAGCGCCCAGAATTCCAGGTGCGATTAGTGCGATGAACTACACGGGTAGGGCGGTTTTACTGGCCGCGGTGCAACAGCCGATAGACATTGACACCCCAGCCGACGCCGAAGGGTCGAGGCGTGAAGATCCGGGGGTCATTCTTGTTCCAGAAGGTGGCGCGCAGACGCTCGGGTGTCGGGGGGCGGAAGTCATAGGGTATGCCAACGATCGTGCCATACCAGGTGCGATCTTTTGCCGGTCGCCGAAGCTGATCCACGAGGGCTGCGATCACCAGGAGGGTGGTCAGGGTCGATAGCGGTCTGTTCCTTCGTTTCTTCATCTCTCATCCTTACCCGGAGCCAATCCCGGTCTACTGCGATCCTCCGGTGCCCACGAGGATCGGCTGCACGTCGTCCAGCCAGCAGCCACAGGGACCGGGTGTCTTTGGCTTGGCTGGGGGCAGGTGTAAGTAGTCCTCGAAGATCTTGTGGGCGATCGGCGCCGAGACGTATGCTCCCTCACCGCCCGCGTGCGGTACAGTCACAACCACCGCGATCTGTGGGTTGTTAAACGGCGCGTACCCCACCCACCACGAATCAGGCGGGCGCGGGTTATTATCCTCGGCCGTACCGGTCTTACCCGCGGCGTCGACCCGAGGATCCTGCGCTAGATAGCTGGTTCCTTCCCAGTTGGGCAGCGTTACCGACTCATGCATGCCCTGCTGGATCAGCGATAGGTTGTACTGATTGATGAAGTTGCGGCGAACGACGGTGGGAACAAACGGCTGAATCACCTGAGTGTAAGGCAGCACTCCGCGCCGAGGAATCACTCGGCCCACCACCCGTTCAATAATGCGCGGAGAGTACAGCGTGCCGCCGTTGGCGATCGTAGCCGCGACGTTGACCATCTGCAGCGGCGTGGCCAGGTCGTACCCCTGCCCGATCGCCATGTTGTAGGTATCGCCGATGTGCCAGGTGTAGTCGGCCGAAGGTCGGATAGGATTGGTACCCGGCTTGATGTTGTCGTACCACGTCCTGCTCGGGATGAACCCCGCTTGATCGGGTAGCTCGACGTTGCTTGATTGACCCAGGCCGAACAAGTGGGCATACCATGCCAGCCGGTTGGCCCCTATGCCCGGTCCCCACCCTGTGATCGGGTTCCCGCCGGCAACGGTGTACATGTAGATGTCGCTGGAGTGAGAGAGGGCGCTGACAACATTCATTGGTCCCAGTCCGCCTGGCTTCCAGCCAAAGAAGGTATGACCTTCCAACTTGATCTGTCCGGTGTCGTCGATCGTCGTGCTCGCGTTTGCTACGCCGGACTGCAACGCCGCGGCCGCGGTCACGATCTTGAAGGTTGATCCTGGTGGAAGCTGACCACCGGTCGCCAGGTCGTCGAGTGGGTACCCCGGGGCATGGAGCAGAGAAGCATACCTGGCATTGCTGATGCCCCCTGAAAACCAGTTGTTGTTGTAACTCGGCAAGCTCACCATGGAGAGGATCTCACCGGTGTGAACGTTCTCCACGATGGCCGCACCCTGGTGGACGCCCAGCTTGTTGAGCGCCGCCACCAGATCTCCAGCGACTTTCTGCTGCAGCTTCCAGTCAATTGTGAGGTTCACGCTATCGCCGGCGACAGTCTTGCCCGGCGACAGTGTGCGGATCGGCCGTTCGCCTGCATCGACCTCGACCCGTGCGGTGCCGTTCACTCCGTGCAGATATGGGTCTAGAGCCTGCTCGATGCCTTCGCGGCCGATGGTATCGTTAAAGCCGACATTCTCCGCGGGATAGATTTTCTTGTATGTGGCATATCCTTGCTGGTCGATCGTGCCGGCATAGCCCAGGATGTGAGAGAGTGTCATCTGTGGGTCCAGCATGTAGCGGCGAACGCTGGACGGGCTGGCCTCGACGCCGGGGAGTCGCAGGTGAAGCTGTTTGACGATCATGGCGGTATCGATCGATACGTCCTTTTTGACAACAAAGGGAGCGTATGCCTGCCACTCATAGTTCTGGACCATCCATGCGATCCTGGCGGCGCTTGGATGTCCCCCAAGAAGGCTGGAGAGCGTGGCGTAGATCTGCTGCGCACCATTGGTGGGAATGCCGTGCGGCACGATGGTGATGTTCCAGCTGGGGTAGTTGTAGACCAGAGGCACTGTACCGGTGCGGTCGTAGATGATGCCGCGCATAGCCATCACCGGTTCGAGGCGGATCTTGCTGGTATCCCCCTGGTGCTTGTAGTACGAGCCCATGACGATCTGCACATACCAGATGCGCCCGGAGAGCAGCGCGAAGACCAGGATGATGATGGATCTAAGGAGGAGGAATTTGGTTCGCTTTTTCAAAATTGCCCTATGAATGCGGTAGCAGAGTACGTGTGAATCGCCCGGCGGGGCAGAGAGTGAGCCGGCCTACCTTCTCCAGGCCCACCAATCCTCAAAGAATTCATGCTGTGCCGCGCGAGCACCCGCAAAGTATAGCCGCACCTTCGCGCCCGGTGCAGCAAAATTGTATCGCTCCCAGATGTGCTGTGTCTCTTCGCGAGGCGTCACGGAAAACTACTCAAGCTAATTATTGGCCCTGTTGGAGTGGTTCGTAACTCGCAGGGGGCGCCCCGGCGCAGCGTGTGGCGTCCCCTACGACACGTTCCTTAAACACGGCATCGAGGCATGGGGTTGACCTTCATCGCCGTATGGC
>DASVZE010000151.1:0-2640 GCA_036391775.1 Chloroflexota bacterium
ATAACTTATTATGATAATAATTATAGTAATTGTGCACTGGACTTCCACCAGCAACCCGAAACGCAGTTATGGTTGTTGTGCTGGCAAAAGCTAAGCGATCGATTTTTTGAGTCTGGCACTTGCGAGCCGCCTATGGTGTTGAATCACCCTACAACTGGCACGTATGAGCCGCTTATGGCCTTCAGACAAGGGATGAGCGCATCTGGACAAAGAAGGTAAACGATGCCTGACGAAACTACGACGACAGAGAACAGCATTAGCATTCTCGTGGTCGATGATTATGAGCCTGTGCGCACGAGTGTTCGGACTCTGCTCTGTGCCGAGGCAGACTGCAATGTAGTGGCCGAGCTAGGTGATGGGCTGGAAGCGATCGAATTCGTCTTCGAGACCAACCTGGATGTCGTGGTGACAGACATGAACTTGCCAGGCGCCGATGGGCTGAGCGTCATCCGCGAGGTCACCGCGCACTTCCCCGCCACGCGGGTCATCATGCTGACGCTGCACGAAGACCGCTACCTCGCCCAGCACGTGCTGGACTCCGGCGCCGCCGGCTTTTTGACAAAGCGGCTTCTGGACAGCCAGCTGGTCCTAGCCGTGCGTGCGGTAGCACACGGGGAGACTTACCTGCAACCCGGCATGGAATTGACAGCCAACGCAAATGGCGCGCGGCGTGCGGACCGGCAGGCCGCGGCGCTTCAGAGCGCCACCCTGTCTGCGACTGAGTTGACCCTGCTCAGACTCGTGGTCGCTGGCATGACCAGCCAACAGATCGCAGGTGTATTGCGGGTTTCTGCTCCGCTTGCCGCAGCGTGGCGCGTACGTCTCGCTGAGAAGTTGGGCCTCAAGAATAGGGCAGAGCTGCTGCAGTATGCCAAAGAGCACCGCTTACGTGACCACTGAATGGAGATGGTGCATCTGATGTTGCTTTCCTCATACGAGATGCCTAAGGAACGCGTCCCAGAGTACGAGCCCCCACCATGGTGACGCGGTCGGCGAAGAGTGTCAACGCTGCCTAACCCTTTGACATCTCAGGCTGGCTGCGCACCGAGCCGCTGGAATCTCAGCGCCTACCCCTGCTGAAGGTTATGGTCACAGTAATGGTGAAGTCATGTCTGTCCTTTGACCGGCCTTTCTTCTTCTTCTTTGGGATGGCCCCGAGCCGCCTTAGTAGCCGCATGACGTGAGGCCCGGTCATCGGTTGGCCGCCGTCATCTAGCCATAGCGGCTGTTCGGTAGACGGTTGATAATCGGGCATGCCGAGGTGACGCTTCAGGACAGCGAGCGCTTCATGCCCGAGCAGGCCAACGGCAACCCCGCTCCACGCCGGACCACGAGCGAGTACGGCGCCGGTCACAAAGTCAACGTCAGCAACCGTCAGCTGCACGAATTGCTCAGCTGTCCACTGCAAATCTGCGAAACACAACAGCAACGCTGTATCACGCATTTGCTGAACACTGCCGGCTGCCGTGGCGAGGGCTTTCCGCATAGCGTCTGAGTCGGCAAGTGGGAAGGCACCGGGCTTGGCAGTGACCCTCGGTAGGTTTGTCATGGGGGATTCGGCTATGATCTTCTCGTCGACCATCAGACCGAAGAAAATGCGCGCCGCGATGTCCAGGCCGCGCAAATCGTCCTGCTGATCCGATTCGCGGGAAGGCACGGCCTCGAGGAAGCCTTTCATATCCGCTTCCGTCGCCTCTTTACAACTGGCAATCCCCTCCGCCTCGAGCCAATCGATCACAACTCCCAGGTTCTTCCGATACCAGGGTAAACTGTCGCCAGATCGGTCCAATACCTCTCGATCGGCATAGAAGAGACCCTCTTCCATGCGGAGAGCGCGTGCCCACCCTTTTGGTCTATCCTCAGGAGTCGCCAAGTACCTGTCAACCACGGACACGTGGCTAGACCCGGCCGACTCCTGGTCCTTGGGTGTCCTGGTTGTCGACTTCCTGGAGCGCTGCGCCCCGCTTCCGCCGCGGCGCTCCTTCGATGGCCGCTTCGCACTGGATCGGCCGATTGCATCCTGCCCTCCGTTGACCGGTGTGGAATCATCACTCTCAGTATCAATGCGTGATTGACTCTCGTCTTGGGCTTTGGCTTCTTCTGGTGCCGAACTTCTCTTCCCTCTCGATACCTTGGGCCGTTCGCTCTCTTGCTGCGCTGCCTCAAGCCTGGACTCGTACTGTGTGTTTCGCAGCTCCCTGAGCCTGGCGGCCTCCTCGGCGCTCACTTCCCTGCCCTGTGAACCTTGACGGCGGCCTGCGGGCGGTTTTGTCATAGTTTCACCTCGCGACGGTGTTGGTAGTGCGCGTTGGGCCGGCCCGCTAGACGGCTCGCAGCGCGGGGAAACGGAGCCGGTATGGCACAGCAATTGTATCGGAGCTAAGCCCCGCGCCTGATGACCTCCCCGCTACCGTTCCCCGTACCGGCGCTCTCTCGCGTGGTCGTGTTCTTTCAGCCACCGCTCGCTCTCGGACCGGGCAGCGGAAGGTATCGCTTGCGACTCAACGCGACGACGATGAAACGATGCCAGGAGACGCTCGACGTCCATTGTATCGAGATCGACTCCGAGAAATGAACGGAAGCCGTCGACGTCCAAAGCATTGGCAAGGGTCAGAATATCGGCCTGTTCGGCCATGTACT
>DASVZE010000152.1:0-5354 GCA_036391775.1 Chloroflexota bacterium
TGTCGAAGAATCGCCCGTGCGTTTGCCACGTTTGCAGCCACGTTCTCCATCACCATGTCACTAGTCACCGTGTCGTGTCCCGGGTACCAGCAGTCATAGTCAGTTACCTGCGCCAGAACGGCGTAGCAAATTTCGGCCTCGCGCGCCAGTTTGGCCTCGGGCAATGCCGTCATACCGATGATGTCGAACCCAAGGGCCCGATAGGTCGTGGATTCCGCAAATGTCGAAAACTGTGGGCCTTCCATGCACACGTACGTTCCTCCGCTGTGTGTTCGGGGAACAACACTACGCGCGGAAACTTCGACCTGCTGGCTTGTGCGCAGGCAAAACGGATGGGCGAATCCGACGTGCCCGACAATGCCGTCTCCAAAAAAGGTTGACTGCCTGCTCTTCGTTCGATCGAACACCTGGTCGGGGATGACCATGTCCATCGGTTGGTAGTCCTCTCGCAGGCTCCCGACCGCGCTGGCTGAGATGATGGTGGTCACACCCAGAAGCTTCAGAGCGAAAACGTTGGCACGGTAGGGGACCTCCGAAGGCAGTAATCGATGTCCGCGGCCATGACGCGGAAGGAAGGCCACACGGCGATCCCCGAGTAATCCAACGGTGATGACATCGCTTGGCCTACCAAACGGTGTGTCGATATCAACGTCTTCGAGGTGCTCCATGCCTTCCAATTCGTAGAGGCCGCTGCCTCCAATCACGCCGATATCCGCGGACGCCACCACTCCTCCATCAACAGCAAAAACCCGCAGGACACCCGTTATCACGGTGCCTACGGTGGGGTTCAACCAGCAACAAAACCCATGAAGTATACCGCGAACGGTCAATATTGTCGAACCGTGGGCTCGCGCCCGCAGGAGATGACGGAGACAGACGGCGACTTTACGTCGCCTCAGATTGCCGGGTCAAGTGGTTACCTTTCATGACCGCATGCACGCGCGATCGATCGGCGCGGTCAACAGCTCTGGACTTGTACAGCGCCGATCGTTAGGCCATGATGGATTAGTCAGCGCCGGCGGGTTACGTCAAGCGCATGGACGGGAGAACATAATGCTGGAAACAGTTGCTCCGCGGATCGTACCCGGCCAGGGACGTAACCCGGGAATGCCATTGGATTTGGGGTGGGTGGAAGAGGTCCACGTGAATCGCAGCGCCGTGGAGCGCCGTGCTGCGACGTTGACGACTCGGCGCACGGTGAAGAAAGAGTGGCAAGCGGCCTGGTTGCTACGCGCTATGGCGTGCCTGGATTTGACAACCCTTTCCGGCGACGATACGCCAAGCAATGTTCGCCGGTTATGCGCGAAAGGTATCCATCCACTTCGAGACGATATGGTCGAGTCACTGGAAATACGAGAACTTGATCTCCACGTCGGCGCAATCTGTGTCTACCAGAACCAAGTGCAGGTCGCGGTGGACGCGCTTGGCCGCACGGGCATCCCTGTCGCTGCCGTGTCGACTGGGTTCCCCGCGGGCCAAATTGGATTGCCACAAAAGTTGGACGAGATCCGAGCATCTCTCGATGCCGGGGCCTCGGAGATTGACATTGTGGTCTCGAGGGGTTTGATTATCGCCGGGCACTGGGGCGCTCTTTACGATGAGGTGCGCGCATGTCGCGAGGCGTGCGGCAGCGCCCATATGAAGGCAATTCTCGCGACGGGCGAGCTACCCACGTTACGGCACGTCGGAATGGCAAGTCTCGTTTGTATGATGGCCGGCGCGGATTTCGTGAAGACGTCGACGGGCAAAGAGTCCGTCAATGCCATCTTGCCTGTTGGAGTGGTCATGGTGCGTGCAATTCGCGATTATTTTGAACGCACAGGTCACGAGGTCGGCTTCAAGCCTGCGGGGGGCATCAGGACGGCGAAACAGGCTCTAGACTGGATGATCTTGATGAAAGAAGAGCTATCCACTCATTGGTTGGAGCCACGGCTATTCCGGATAGGAGCAAGTAGCTTGCTGACCGATATTGAACGCCAGCTGTGGCACGCAATCAGCGGCCATTATGCCGCTTCGAATCACTTCCCAATGCCATGAGGTCGTCGCAATGAGCATCGCGGAAATCTATTCGACACTCGAGTACGGGCCGGCTCCAGAGGCCGCCGAGCCGGCAATGCGGTGGATCGCTGAACATGAAGGCAGGTTCGGCCTCTTCATTGACGGAGAATGGCATTCTCCCGTGACAGGGGAGTATTTTGACACCGTCAATCCGGCCACGGGCAAGCCGCTTGCATCCGTCGCACAGGCTGGGATCGACGACGTGAACCACGCCGTGATCGCAGCACGCCGCGCATTCGAAACGTGGTCCAAGACACCGGGGCATGTAAGAGCCCGTTACCTGTACGCCCTTGCTCGACAAATACAGCGCCACTCCAGGCTTTTTTCCGTCCTGGAGTCCCTGGACAACGGCAAGCCTATCCGAGAGAGCCGGGATATTGACATTCCGCTCGTAGCGCGCCATTTCTACTATCACGCCGGCTGGGCTCAGCTCATGGAAGACGAGCTCGCCGGCTACGAATCTTTAGGTGTCGTTGGGCAGATTATTCCCTGGAATTTTCCGCTTTTGATGCTTGCCTGGAAAGTGGCTCCTGCCCTTGCAATGGGTAATACGGTCATCCTGAAGCCGGCCGAATTCACGCCGCTCACGGCCCTGGCGTTTGTCGAGCTGGTCGAACGCGCCGGACTTCCCCCCGGGGTTGTAAACGTCGTGACGGGCGACGGGCGAACCGGTGAATGCATCGTTCAGCATCCAGATATCGACAAGATCGCGTTCACAGGCTCGACCGAGGTGGGCAGGCACATTCGGCAGCAAACAGCCGGATCGGGCAAGCGTCTCTCCCTGGAGCTAGGCGGTAAGTCGCCGTTTCTTGTGTTTGAGGACGCGGATCTCGACAGCGTGGTGGAAGGCGTGGTCGACGCGATCTGGTTCAACCAGGGACAGGTCTGCTGCGCCGGATCCAGGCTTCTGGTTGAAGAGAGCATTGAGCAGCGATTGATCGACAAGCTTCGTGAACGCATGGAGCGGCTTCGAATCGGTGACCCTCTAGACAAGGCGATCGACATCGGTGCCGTAATCGCGCCCGTGCAGCTACAGAAGATCAAGAATCTGGTTGACACCGGAGAGTCCGAAGGTGCCACCAAGTGGCAACCATCGTGGGCGTGCCCCACGGACGGTTACTTTTACCCCCCAACTCTCTTCACCGATGTCTCACCCGCGTCGACCATCGCTCAGGTAGAAATCTTCGGACCTGTACTCGTCGAGATGTCGTTCAGAAGTCCTGCAGAAGCGGTCGCCCTGGCAAATAATACGCCATACGGTCTCGCCGCCAGCGTTTGGACGGAAGATATCAATCTTGCCTTTGATATCGCGCGTCAGCTGAAGGCCGGAACAGTCTGGATCAATTCGACGAACCTATTTGATGCGGCATCGGGCTTCGGAGGATACCGGGAGAGCGGGTTCGGACGAGAAGGTGGCAAGGAAGGTCTGTGGGAGTATGTGCGCCGGATCGCGCATGCCCCTGTGGACGTCCCCCCGCCGAGCCCTGATTTACCGCAGAAGCATTTGGACGCTCCCCTATCCCGCGATGCGTTGCCTCCCATCGATCGAACACCGAAGATGTTCATCGGGGGCAAGCAGGTACGATCCGATTCGGGCTACTCGCGTTTGGTGCGCAACGCTGCTGGAATCGTCGTGGGCGAGGTGGGAAGTGGCAATAGAAAGGACATTCGCAACGCAGTGGAAGCGGCGGCCGCCTCCAGATGGGGCGAGGTGACCGGGCACGCGCGCGCGCAGATTCTCTACTTCATCGCGGAAAACCTAGCCTCTCGAGCCGCCGAGTTCGCCAGACGGCTGGTCGAAATGGATGCCGCCGATCAGACGATGGCTGACAACGAGGTGGAACTTGCAATCCAGCGCACGTTTTCCTTCGCTGCCTGGGCAGATAAGTATGACGGTGACGTTCACCAGCCTCCACTTCGCGGAATAACCATCGCGATGCCGGAGCCGATTGGGGTCATGGGAGTCGTGTGTCCGTCCGAAAGACCCCTACTCGGCTTTGTGACATGTGCGCTGGCTCCGGTGGCTATGGGCAATACGGTTGTTGTCATTCCGTCCGAGCCGCATCCACTAAGTGCCACGGATATGTATCAGGTACTTGAGACTTCAGACGTATCGGCGGGTGTCATAAACATTGTGACGGGCGAACGGAAGTTGTTGACGCAAGTACTTGCCGAGCACGATGCGGTCGACGGATTGTGGTACGTCGGAGACCAGGACGGCGTGCACGCCGTCGAGTATGCGTCCGCCGGAAACATGAAGCGCACGTGGTGCCCGTCCAACGCGCTCGATGTTTTAAGCTCTCCTCCCGGGCACATGAGAGAGATTCTGCGAGAGTGCACTCAGGTGAAGAATATCTGGTCCCCATACGGAATTTGATGCTCCGGCACATATAATCCGGGTTACCGCCTTTCACGGCGGAGGGCGGGCGGCATTCCAATCTTGTCGAAATGTCCGCGCGATCTGTCGCACCGACGTGCCACGGACCAATAATCCAAACTCTCGATTCTTGTCGAGCGAGGTCGCACTCAAGTTTTCGGATCCGACGAACGCGATGCGATTGTCCGCGACTATTGCTTTGGCATGCGCGTATGGCCGCACAAGGACGCGCACGACGCCTCGAAGGGAACCGAGAGATGCTGTCGCTCGTGCTGCCGCTCCGGCCGGTACAAGGACACGAACAGTGACGCCCAACTTTTGCTTCCGTGCCAGTTCCCTTCCCAGCTCAGGGTCAGTCAGTTCCTCCGCATAGACGTCCAGCACGTGTCGCGCTGAAACGACCAGCGCGTCGAGACTGAAGCGCGCGTTGACCGGAGACAGTATGACGTTCATGTCTTGCAGCGAGACGTGCAAGTGATCCCAGTCGTCTCGAAAGACGGAAGAGAGCTGCCGCACGTCTTGTCGGTTAGCGTCAAACGCGATGAATTCGCGATTCCGCGAAAAACCGGATCGAGAGAGGTTGGCCGTGGAGACGATTGCCAGACGGTCATCCAACAAGAGTAATTTGGCATGAGTCAAATAGAACCCGTGACCCCATTTCACGTAGCAACCGGCGGCGAGAAGCTTGTCCGCCAATGAGACTGGCTGTAGACCCATCCCAAGCGGATGGCGCTCAAGAATAACGTAGACACGGACGCCTTGCGTGGCAGCTCGCTCGAGAGCATGAATGATGCGTGAGTCGGTCAGGATATAGTCTTCGATCATAATCGAGTGCTGTGCCCTATCCAGGGCTCGAACAATGGGGCGCACGCCCGACTCCGGCTCCACATAGAAGTTCGACGGTTCCGTACCGGGGCCG
>DASVZE010000153.1:0-4312 GCA_036391775.1 Chloroflexota bacterium
ACGGATGAGATTCCCACCAGCGACCGCCGTCCAGAAAGCGCCACAAAAAGAATTGACCTGGTCGGGCGCGGAGCTTCTCGAGATGGCGACCCGTTATATACAGCGAGACGGTGTCTGGATTCTCGACTTCTACCTTCGAGACCCGGAGTCTGTAAGCAAAGCTACCTAAAATCGGCTGTATGAACCGGAAACCGATCACAATCCCTAGCGTCATGAGGTACATACCGGTCCAGTAGTTCGCCGCAGTGACGTTTGTGACGAGCTCATTGCCTGTAGGAATTTGATGAAACCAGGCAAGCACGACGCTGGCATAAGCTGTGAGGTGTACCAGGTACCATGTCTGATACGGCAGCCGTTTTCGCACAATGACAAGGGATGTTGCAACTGTGACAAGCATAAGTGCGGTGCCGACAGTCGCTGCGACCATGCCCGGATATTTCGTGAGCAGCGCGGTAGCTTCTCCCGTCAGCGACAATCTGTCGCTCAACGCGTATCCCAGCGTTATAAAAACGACGTGAGCCAGGACCAGATAGATACACAGCTTGCCGTTTCGCCTGTGCCAAACGGTGAGTCGATCAAACCCCGTAAGACGCTCGACAAATGGAATCCGTGCTAGAAGGAGAAGTTGAACGAGAAGGGCGTATGCTCCCAGCAAGCCCGTAATTCGTCCGATACTGTCGAACAAGCCGGAAACGTCATGGAGGCCGGTAACATTTCCACCATTCCACCAGAGCCACACAATGATGCCGGCATTGATGAGAACTGTCAGCCAGAAGAGATAGCCGACGCAGTTTTGAAGAATATATGAAGGCTGTAGCCAGAACCGGGGTGCGGCAAAGGTGAGCGGTTGCCGGCGAGTGGCCGTGTTTCTCACCATTTTTCTGCTAATTCGAATGATGCCGTCGGGGATTGTTGGTTTCTTGACAATGCCTCGAACCTCTCTGATTGTGTCTTCAATGTACGAATCCACGGCTGAGAGAAGGTTGGGAATTCGATGAGAATCCTGTAAGCCGGCGGTGTTGAAACCAAGAACTTCCTATACTGTGGGGAATGCGCCATTTGTAAGCGCCTCGCAGTCGAGTGAGGCGCTCATGCTTGTCCGTCAAGTCGGTTGCGCCGGCGGCTCACTTTTTGTCCGGCGTACCGTTGCGCCCATTGCCCCTATTCGCACGGAGGAATAGCGCTGCACGTCCTTCCTCAATCAAACGCGCCGGTCAGAACTGTCTGGCGTCGCTTACCAACAGGACTGTGGGTGTTCCTGGTCGCGCTTCTCTTGCGGCTCGGGTTTGGCCTGCTCACCTCGTCGACCTTTGACCCCGACGAGTTCGTCATTCTGGCACTGGGTAAGGCGGTTTCCCACGGAGCAGCCGCCTATGGCAGCATCACCTATTTTCATCCCCCGGGCATGCTGGTTCTATTCGCTTGGCTTTCGCCGCTGCTTTCCTGGTGGTGGCCACTCGGTCGAGTGGTCATCATATTATTTGACAGCGGTACGGCATTTCTGGTTTGGAGAGTTGCGCGTGAGCTGAGATCCGAAAAGGAAGCGCTGGTAGCGGGACTGCTTTACGCTTTCAGTCCAATTGCACTTGTTTCGGCCGTGCGTATCGGACCGGACCCTGTCATCACCTTTTTCGGTATTGGAGGTTTGTTCCTCCTGCTTGCCTCGCGCTCCCGTGCTGCCACGGTGGGAGCAGGTGTTTGTCTCGCAATCGCTGTCTGGACAAAGTATCCCGCCGTCTTTTTCGTACCGGCTTACCTGCTGCTTGCCCGACGGCGGAGTCCACTGCTGCTCCTGTCGTGTGCCGCAGCTCTCGTGTGCCTCCTGGTGCCGTTTTCGGGTCAGACGCGTGCGATGCTAGCGCAGACAGTGCAATGGCAGCTCGGGCATCGCTCAGCCTCCGATCTCGCGCACCGCTTGGGACCCGTTGGAGTTTACTGGCTACTCTTGAATCCGCTAGCCGTAGCGGCTCTCTGGAAAGTGCGTCAACCTCTGTGGATCGTACTCGGTTTCTCTGTTGGAGCAGCTTTCCTGCTGACGTCGCAGGCGTATTACCATTACTTCGTTCCCATGGTGCCCTTCGCTGCCCTTCTTGCAGCGCCACTGGCGACATCGCTTCTCAAACGATGTCCTACCTTTATCGGGCTAGTCGCATTAGGCGCATCTTGCCTGTGGGGAATTGATATAGCGCATGGCACTCCCATGATGCGCCTTTTTGTGACTGCTTCCAGCTTCGCTGATGCTCAACAGACTGCCGTGCTGCTCGATCATTCGACGAATTCCCGCGCTCCGGTCTTGACCGATGAGTACGAGTACGCTATGTTCGCGCACCGGAAGACGGTAAATTACTTCTGGAACATGAACACCATGGTCCGCGCGCGGAGCCTTGAGCGTCATATTCCGAGGTTGTCGGCTGTTGTTGAAACCAGGGGAGACCCGACGTACCCGCCGGGTTTCATCGACTACCTGCAAGACAAACGCTTTCCGCACTTCCGCACCAGGGCGACGGACGTCTGGCTCATGCATCCGCTGCACAATGGCCGCGTTGCTCTGGCAGTTCACAACGCTCGAGCCTCGGGCCCGCCAGCATCTACCAATGCCGGAGCGAGATCGAGCGTTCCGTAACCGCCGGAACGCTCCCATCGGCCCAGTCGTCCGGTGTCTTTCAAAGAAGCAACCCTCGGACGACGCCCGAATGCGTGTGGCGCATGGCTTGGCTGTACTCAGCCGAGGCACAACTGACTCGGCATTCTGCGGCCGCTACGGGCGCCACTCTCCACGGGCTACGGCCGGCACGAATGATTCGAGTGCTTCATCCGGAAGCACGACCGTTTGGCCGATCTCCGCGGACCGGTAAAGCGCCATGAGCATCTCAATGACCGCGACACCGTCATCGAACGTCTCCATGGGACGCTCTCCCCGGCGGAAGCACCGCACCATGTGCCGGTTCTCCAGGGTGTAGCCGTATACTGCCGCCTCGTCCTCCACCACCGGCATTAGTCCTTGCTCGGCGTTCTGTTTTTCGACCAGATCTTCACCGGCGCTTCCCGAGATCCGGCGTGAGAAGAAAACGCGAAGACCGGAATTCAAGGTGTTGTACTCCATCGCGTATTCAGGACCGAGTAGCTCGATCTGCGTGCGCAGGCCTGCCCCAACATACGCCCAGGATGTCGTGGTCTCAATAAGAGCCGTATGACCTTCATCGTCTTGAAGTGTCAAGAGACCCCGCGCGAAATCCTCGGACGGCCGTCGCGCATAATCGACCTCCGGGCCCATGGTCTCCTTCAAAACCTGCACGTATTCGGGCCGTGTCCATTTCAGACTGGCGATCGAGCCACTTGCGCTCCGCAGATTCAGGCTTTTTCGATCCTGACCGGGAGGAGTGAGAAGGAAGCGAGCAACCTCAACGCTGTGGCACATCATGTCGGTCAGCACTCCACCTCCCTGTTTTTCACCCATCCAGAACCAGGGAGAGTGCGGGCCGCTGTGCTCCTCGGTGGCTCGCGCCAGGTAGGGGCGTCCCGCATTTGGGACACCTCGCCGCCAGATGATGTCCTTTCCTCTTTGAATGCCGGTGGAAAACAGCATGTTTTCCAGGTAGCCATGGATGAGACCGGCCTCGACTGCCAGACGACGTACCTCGCGAGCCTCGGCCAGGGTGCGCGCCAGCGGCTTTTCGCATGCCACGCCCTTAAGGACAGCGCCATTCCCGACTGCCCGATGGATCGCCTGCATCGTTTCAACGCGGGACTCATTCGTGCCCAGGATCCATATTGCGTCCACATCGTCCGAGCCAGCCATCTCCTCGATTGATGAAAGTGACCGGCAAGGGCCAAGCTCCTTCTCGTTTACCGCATCGGCAAACAACTGTCGATGGGAAGGATTCGGACTGTAGACCGCGCTGATCTGGGCGTCGCGCACGCTTTCGAACGACTGAAGGTGGAACCGTGCAATGAAGCCGCTGCCAACGAACCCAATACGAAGCGGCGCACGTGACAACTCCACGGAATTCTCCTTCCTAAGTCCTGCAGAAGGGCGAGACATAGTCGATCGCGCGTTACGGCAGTCCTTCTGTTTTTGACATGAAGTCTTCTAAAAGACTACTGGTTCCCAGGCGCGGCTCTTGCTCGATCGATACATGCATTCGATAAGGGTATTCACCACCCATCCGTCGTGGTATGTCTCCCGCGGCATCGTACCGGTGCGAACACAATCAACAAAGTGCTTCATCTCCGCCTGGTAACCGTAAACAAATGCTTCCTCCGGTACCGGCTTAACCCAGCCTTGTTCGGACTCCGCCTTCTCCACGACATA
>DASVZE010000154.1:0-5391 GCA_036391775.1 Chloroflexota bacterium
AGCGGAAAAATGGGCATCAATTGCCGCGCGTCGAGGCATAATTGTGGATATCGTGCCCGACTATTCCACCGTGGGAGGGGGTTCCCTGCCCGGCCAGACTTTGCCGACCACTCTGATACGCCTTCCGCGCACGATATCGGCTTCTCGCCTACGACGACAACAGCCACCGGTGGTCGGGCGGGCGCGAGAGGGTCATGTCATGCTCGATCTAAGAACAATCGCGGAAGAAGAGGAGTTAGTCCTGCTAGATTCTGTGGCGGCCGCGACAATGGCCATTGACGGTCGGAAAAATGCCGTGCTAGATTCGGTGGACTGATGACCGCGTCTGATTCTGAGCTCGCGGCCCCCGCCAAAAAGCGGACCTCCTTTGCGCGTGAGCTATTGGAGACCGCAGTACTGACTATCGCCATCTTCCTCGTGGTGCGGGTTGCGTTGCAGAACTTCCGCGTGGAGG
This sequence comes from Chloroflexota bacterium, assembly GCA_036391775.1. Classification (GTDB taxonomy): domain Bacteria; phylum Chloroflexota; class UBA5177; order UBA5177; family UBA5177; genus DASVZE01. Next base: position 455 of record DASVZE010000154.1, read on the forward strand.
GGCAATCCATGGAGCCAAGCCTCCACAACTCGGAGTATATTCTGGTCAACAAGATAGACTACATGGTCCAGAGTCCGCAGCGGGGCGATGTCGTTGTGTTTCGTGCCGTCCCTGCGGGCCGGCCGGATAGCGACTTTATTAAACGCATTATCGGCGTTCCGGGAGATCTGGTCGCCGTCCACAACGGTGGCGTGTACGTCAACGGACGCCGACTCCGAGAACCGTATATTGCGGCGCCACCGGACTACACGTTACCAGCCCGCCGCGTCCCGGGCGGTGATTATTTCGTCCTGGGCGACAATAGAAACAACAGTTTTGACTCCAGTCGCTGGCCCAGTACCTGGCTTCCGCGCAGCGACATTATCGGCAAAGCGTGGATCGCGTACTGGCCGCCGCAGGATCTTACCTGGTTTCGGCCACCCTCGTATTAATCTCCATTGATTCCGCATTGACCCGCCCAAGCGAAAGGGACGACATAATGACTGCGCTGCATCAATCAGATCAACTGGCGTACGACATCGTTCAGAGGGAGCAGAGCCGGCAAACGAACAATATCATCCTGATTGCCTCCGAGAACCATTGCAGTGCTGCGGTTTTGGAGGCAACTGGGTCCGTCCTCACCGACAAGTATGCGGAGGGGTACCCGCACAAGCGCTATTACGGCGGGTGCGAATATGTCGACGAAGCGGAAGAGCTGGCGGTCGCGCGCTGCAAAGAGCTCTTTGGCGCGGAGCATGTCAACGTGCAGCCCCATGCCGGAGCCATGGCTAATATGGCCGCGTACATGGCCGTACTGCAACCCGGCGATCGAGTCCTTGCCATGGACCTCAGCCACGGGGGACACCTGACTCATGGCGGGGCATTCAACTTTTCCGGGAAGCTCTACAACTTTGAGTGGTACGGTGTCGACGCGGAGACTCACTGTATTGACTATGACGCTCTGGCTCGCCACGCGGATCGATTCCGGCCCAAGCTCATCGTGGCCGGCGCCAGCGCATATCCACGCTTTTTCGACTTTGCCAGGCTGCGGGAGATCGCCGACTCGGTTAAAGCTCTCTTGATGTTCGACATGGCGCATGTGGCAGGTCTGGTGGCGGGTGGTGTTCACCCAAGTCCCGTGCCCTTCGCCGACATTGTCACGTCGACCACGCACAAGACGTTGCGGGGCCCGCGTGGCGGCCTCATCCTGTGCAAAGAACCGCTGGCCAAGGCCGTCAACTCCGCTGTCTTTCCGGGAATCCAGGGCGGACCTTTCATGCACCTGATCCTTGCCAAGGCAGTGGCGTTCGAAGAGGCACTACAACCGGCTTTTCGCGAGTATTCGAAACAGGTGGTGCGAAATGCGGCTGTCCTTGCAGCCACGCTGCAGGAGCACGGCTTCCAGATTTCCTCCGGCGGGACTGACAACCATCTGATGCTACTCGACCTGCGCACCGGTGACCTGACCGGCCGTCAGGCACAGGCGGCTCTGGAGTCGGTCAACCTGGTGACCAATAAGAACCTCATTCCATTTGACACTCGATCGTCCGTCCACACCAGCGGACTTCGTATCGGAACGCCCGCGTCGACGACACGTGGCATGGGCGAAGCAGATATGAAGACAATTGCAGGATGGATTGCAACGCGACTCAAGCAGCCTGACGATCAGACGGTGGGGCGACAACTGGCTGACGCGGTGCAGGATCTGGCAACCCGTTATCCCATTCCGGCGCTGGCACAACCGCTGGCCGTTTGAGCGTTAACGTCGCGTCGGCACGCAGGGTCTGGTGCTAGCAGTAGGTGCGGCAGTGAAGTGGAATGATGCTTCCGGCCACAGAAAGGCGATAGGGAATCCCGTCGGCTCCTGCGCCGGCAATTAGTACGTAATAGACGTCCTGGACATGCACACGGTACGTGAGACGCAGCGTGCGGTTGCACCCCCCACGGGCATAGCAAGCGGTTACGTCGTGGGCGACGATCTGGTGCTGACGATAGAGAAATGCATACAGCCCGCATGAGGGCGCGATGGAGTTACCGCAGTTCTTCAGGGTGACAGTGACGTGCACAGTTCCGGGAACGAGGCCCACTGTCACCCAGTGCCATTCGCCGTGCTGGGCTCCCGTTTGAAGATTGAGAGTTGTGTTGTGGTCGAGCTCGAGACCCTTGCGCACGGGCCCATGCGCCAGGGCTATGCTGGCAGGCCAGGCAGAAAGGACGATGCAGAAAAAGACGAGAAGCAATGATCGACGCATTGTTCGCTCCTGAGAAAGTCCATACACTGTACCATGCCGTCGGGCGATCTCCGGATCACAGGCAGGGCTTGCGGCTGCCGCGGGTGACTGGTTAGTCTTGATACGGTTGCTCGGTGCGGGATCGTCTAACGGTAGGACGCTTGACTCTGGATCAAGAAGTTGGGGTTCGAATCCCTGTCCCGCAGCCATACATCGTTTCCTTCGCGCGCGAAGGGAACGATTTTTCATTTAGGTACGCCCGTACCCCTTTTCTCGGTACTTTCTACCCGTTGCGAGACGCGTCGCCGGACGGTATAGTGAGGGCGCTCAAGGCGTGTCCTTTCGCGCGCCTCCGCACCCAACCTGATTATCAGGGAGAAAACCGAATTTTATGGTCCTGCAAGCAAATAGAGTAGCTTTTGAGCCGAGGTCACCTCACACGCTTGAGGATGTAGGGATCACAAGCTCAATGGTTGATGACTTACTTCTCAAACGATTGTTTCTTGGCGGTCCACAGACCTCCGGAGCGCTGGCCCACAAGCTGGCTTTGCCGTTTCTGGTCGTCCTGAGCAATCTCAGTGATCTGCGACGTCTCCATATGGTCCACGTAACAGGATCTGAAGGATACGGAGAGAAGAACTACGTGTTCATTCTCACGGAAGAGGGAGAAGACAGAGCACGGTCTGCGTTCGAGCGAAATATGTATGACGGACCCGCACCCGTGCCGCTGGCCGACTATATCGACTCCGTCAAGTCGCAGAGCGTGCGCGACGTTCCGATCACAAAGCAAGCGATTGAGGAAGCATTCAAGGATCTGGTGTTGCATCCAGACATCATCAATGAGATCGGGCCCGCGGTAAACGCCGGGCAATCTCTGTTCTTTTATGGCGCCGCGGGAAACGGCAAGACTGCTCTTGCGACGCGCATCACTCTGGCCATGGGAACCGATGTGTACGTCCCGTATGCCATCGAGTTCGAGAGCAGTATCATCGAGTTTTTCGATCCGGTATCACATGTTAGGACGGCCGAGCAGGATGACACGTTAGATCCTCGGTGGGTTCGTGTTCGCCGCCCAACCGTAGTGGTTGGAGGGGAACTACGCCTTGAGAGTTTGGATCTTTTTTATCACCCCACGCGCAAGACCTATGAGGCGCCCTTTCAGCTGAAGGCAAACACCGGCATGTTTCTCATCGACGACTTTGGCCGCCAGCAGATGTCGCCCGCCGAGCTTCTCAACCGCTGGATTGTTCCGCTGGAGCTCAAAGTCGACTTTTTGAGGCTCCAGACTGGGCGAAAGATCGAGGTCCCGTTCGATGAGCTACTCGTCTTCTCCTCCAACCTGGATCCGTCCAGCTTGATGGACGAGGCGTTTCTACGGCGTATTAAATACAAAGTCAAGGCGCGCGACCCGAGCCGGGACATGTTCCGGCTCATCTTCGCGGGAGCGTGCAAGCAATACAACGTACCGTATGATGATGCCGGATTCGAATATCTGGTGGAAGAACACTACGTCAAGACCGGGCGACCATTCCGCGGCGTGCATCCACGGGACCTTCTCGATCAGATAGTCGCGCTCGCGCGCTATATCGAGGAGCCACCCCGCATGTCTCCGGATCTGCTGGACGCGGTGGTAAATACCTACTTCTTGCGAGCGTAAGCGGTCCGGCGCATCAGGATGAGTGCGGCTTCTTGAGGGTCGGGCTCTCGCGCAGAAGATCGGCGTATTGACGCGCTCGCTCATTGAGCCAGGGAATGCTGTGCCGTTCGCAGTAGTAAGCTGATTCCCAGATCTCGAACCGATCTCCCTCGTGGATGTTGCCCCGACAAACGATGCATCGAGCGACCAGAGGCGTACCGTCCGAGTGATTCATGCGACCTCCAGCAGAGCGGTTTCTTCAGTGTACCAGCGTATTAGTCCATCTCCGCGCGCAAGTACAATACATCGTTAGACACCTGCAGGAGGATCAAGCGTGGTGGTAACCGGCGTCCAACCGCAAAAGAATCTGAGGGTGCGCGACGCCCTGTCTGCCGGCAATGTTGGCCGTGACGTCACGGTTCAGGGGTGGGTTCGTACCAGGCGACTATCGAAAGCCGGTGTGACTTTCATCGAGCTGAACGACGGCTCCAGCCTCGAAAACCTGCAAGTTGTCGCCCCTGAAAACCTACCTAATTATCACTCCGAGGTTGCACGCCTCTCGACCGGCGCCAGTGTTATTGTCGACGGTGCAATTGTAGAATCTCCGGCGTCCGGTCAGGACACGGAGCTCCGGGCTGTGGCGATTGAGCTGGTGGGCGATGCCCCAGACTTTCCTTTGGCCAAGAAGCGACACTCATTTGAGTATTTGCGGTCGATAGCTCACCTGCGCCCGCGCACCAACACATTCGGAGCCGTGGCTCGCGTCCGCAACGCCGTGTGCTGGTCCATTCACCGCTATTTTCAGGAGCGAGGATATCTCTATATTCAGACGCCGATCATAACGGCCAACGACGCCGAGGGTGCGGGTCACATGTTTCATGTGTCCTCACTGGATCTCCGGCAGCCCCCCCTTTCCAATGGAGGGCTCGACTTCGAGCAAGATTTATTCGGCAAGGAAACGTTCCTGACAGTCAGCGGTCAGCTCCAGGCCGAGATTATGGCGACAGCGCTTTCGAACGTGTATACCTTCGGCCCTACCTTTCGGGCGGAGAACTCTAATACGTCTCGACACCTGGCTGAGTTCTGGATGA
>DASVZE010000155.1:0-5209 GCA_036391775.1 Chloroflexota bacterium
TTGTCGACACGCTTGGTGACGGATCCGATCACATGGCCGGGCGCGAGAGCGTCCTGGTTGCTGTCGACTCCGACCGCGTAGCGACCGATCGCCTTCGCCTGATCCAGCACACCGAGGCCCGAGGCGCCCGCAACCTGATACACCACCGAGGCTCCCTGGTCGTACAGTGAACGGGCCAGCCTGGCGCCGGCAGGCTTGTTCGCCCAGGTGTCGTTACCACCGGATCCACCGACGTACGTCACCTTTACCTGCATGCGGGGATCGACCGTCTTTGCCCCCTGGACGAATCCGTCCTTGAAGTCGAGGATGACCTGGATCTGCTGGCCCCCGACCATGCCGATGATCCGCTTGCCGGTTACGTACTTCAGGTGGCTGTCCGCCACCATGGCAGCCAGTGCGCCGGCCAGGAAGGATCCCTCGTTCTGGCGATAGAGGATGGTCGTGACACTGGACTTCGAGGCAAATGTGTTGTCGTCAAAGTCGAGTATGCGCTGCTGCGGATAGCGCACCGTCAGTGCCTTGACCGCCGTCGCCATACCGGAATCATCGGTGGTGACGATTATCAGGTCGTATTTGCGGGTGGCAGCCAGCGTCAGAAGCTGAGTCTGCCACTGCGTGGGATCAGCCTGGCCGATGATCTTGGCGCTGACTCCCAGTTTCTGTTGTGCTCGCACCACTCCCGCATGCGCAGAGTCGAGAAATCCCAGATCGCCAAATGATCCCCCGATGTAGAGCAGCACACTTGTGCTCTTGTGCGCTGGAGCATGGGTCTGAGCGGCACGACCCACCGACGCGCTCATACCGAGCGATGCAAGCAAAAGCGCGAAGGTACCAATGAGCGTGAATCGTTTCATTCCTCTTTCCTCCTGGGAAACGCAAACAGAAGCGCGAATTCCCACACGTATTATGTGCAATCAAGAGATTCCGGGGTGTGCGTGCCGAAGCTTACTTGGAGAGATAGGTGATCACGCCCAGAGCATTGATGATGCAATGCACCAGGGCGGAAGCGTACAGGCTGTTTGCTCGCTCGAAGACATATGCCAGGGCGACGCCGAGGATCAGAAGCATGGGAAGGGTATGCGGCTCCAGGTGGATCAGTGCGAACAGGGCCCCGCTGGTCACAGCTGCCGCCGCAACCGCCCATTGATCGCGCAAACGCCCGGTGAAGTAACGCCTCAGACCTTGATAGAGGATGCCGCGGAAAAGAGTCTCCTCCACCAGTGGCGCCTCGATGGCTGCCAGCACAAACATGACGACGCGCTCTGCGTCCGAGATGTGTTGCGGGCTACCGAAAAGATCCCGTTCGTTTCCCTGAATATGCAGCCCGGGAAAAAGCGCATTGAAAAGCGCGAAGACCAGCGTAGCGGCGATCAGGATTGGAATGGCACTGGCGGCGGCCAGGACCAGAGTCCGTGAGGAAACCGGCCGCCATCCTATAACCTTGAGTCCCACGCCGAAGCGGCTGACGATGAGCCAGAAACCGACCAGGATCAGACCGAGAAGCAAGAACTGATACGCGATCATGTTGATCTCGATCGGATAGTGGTTGAAGACGTAGGACAAAACGTCCCGCCGTGATAGGCCGGCCGGGTAGTGGAACAGGGTGAGAGCGGCGACCGTGACCGTCACACCCCCGACGACCTGAGCGAACAGCAGCCAGACCACGGCCACGACCACGACTGCGCGGCCAACACCCCAGGGAACGTTCCAGGTGTGAGGTCCGACCTCCGCGGGCGCAATCGTCATTGGAGGCGAGGACGGCGCGCGAAGAATCGGTCCGTCTGGAGAGGTGGGAGCGCTCTCTGTCGGCACGCGGCTTAGCCTTTGTACGTCTGAGGTGGTCTGTCAGAAACCTGTCCGCTGTTAGTGCACCATTATGCCGCCGCGCATGAGTTGAGCGCACGCCACGGCCCGACGTGGGACGCGTGAGCGCTGCGGTGACCAGCAGGCATCACTGTTCCCGCAGCGCTACGACATCGACGTCATCCGTTCTACAAAGCCGGCGTCACCTCGAGACATGATGGCATGGCAGTACAGGTCCAGGTCGTGGTGAAGGTTCCGTTGATGCCGTGGATGGTGAGCTTGACGGTATCGGTGCCGGTCACGTCATCGTCCGTTGCGAGCAATGAGAAGCTTGCGCCGGCGTTATTCCACAACCCGGTACCGCCGGCCTGCAACTGATTGACATTTGGCGCCAGTGTCTGGATGCCGCCGGACTTGACCGCCATGGTGAATCCCGGTAACCCGACATGTCCGACAAAACTGCCGGAGCAGGTGCGATTCAGAAAATCCACGGTGTCGAACTGGGCACTGCTGCAGCTAACCGGCAGCAAGAAGTTGTAGGACGCGCCACAGCTGCCACAAGGCACCGGCAGAGACGAGATGCACGACACCGAGGCATGAGTGCTTGAGTTGCAGGTCGCCGATCCGTACGCTGTGCCGCCCAATAGGGATGGGTACGTGGAATGAAAGACAATGTGCTTGGAAACGCTCAGAGAAGATCCCGCCGCCACCGTGACGTCCCATTCCACCGCAATGGCAGGAACGATGCATGCCGGGTTGTAGGTATTAGTCAGGTGTCCTCCGGCTCCGCTGGCGGCCACCTGTTGGAAGACGAGGTTGGCTTGATCCACCATCGCGTATTGCCACGTCGAAACGGGAGAAAACGCAACGTCGTACACGTAGGGCGACACAGGGGACCCGCTGCAGTCGGTCACTCTGGGTGATGCCTGCGTCGCCACGATAGGATCGCTCGCTCCGACCGCGCCGGTACTCACGTCGTGAAAGCCATTGCCGTCGGGGTTACTTCCCGGCGCAGGCTGGCCGACGTTGAAGATTTGGGCGTAGATCGCTCCGCCCGACGAGTTGTGCAGCGTATTCGTCTCCGAGACGTACTCCGACCCGGGTACATAGCTGACAACCTGGGTCAAGGTGAGAGTGGCTGATAGCCGGACGGTGGTCGTGATGGTATACGGCGCCGTCGGCGTTCCGGTGCCGGTCACGGTTTGTGAGATGGGACTATAGAAGACCGTCGGTGCAGGAAGGTTGCTACCTTGACAGTGAAACGGAGCGGCAGGATTGGGGCCGTAAAGTATGCTGCCTACGGTGACATACACGCCGAGATCGGCAGTGCAGACGGTACTGGTGGTATGGAACTCGCCGATGCTGGAGGCGCGCCGATCCACTATCTGCATGGTTGTGTCGGTGCCCACATTGATGCGCTGAATAGGACCAGGTTGCGTGCCGGGAGTAACCACACTGACATAGCCGATGTAGTTCTGAACATCGGCCTGCGCCGTGCCGGGGGCACGTACCAGCAAAGAACTCAGAACGATCAGCAACCCAACAATCAGCAAGAGCGGTGTCCGACGAGCGATAGCCATGCGATGACTCCTCCAGTGTCTGCTTTGCAGTGAGGCGGGCAGCGCCATCAGCATAGGGGCATCGTGTGGCCCGGTCAAGGGACAAAGGTCCTATGTGCGGCGTTCTGTGGCACGAGCACCTGCCGCCCGACAGGAAACAGTCGTGGTATGCATGAATGGAGCACAAAGCCCAAAGGAGACTGGATCATGGCTGTCTTACGAGAAGAGCACTGTGTGGCGTGCCGCCGGGATGCTCCCAAATTGAGCGATGAAGAGCTGGCGGAGCTACGCCCGCAGATACCGGAATGGGATCTGGTGGAGGAAAATGGTATTCCGCGCTTGCGGCGTCATTTCACACTGCCCGACTTTGCGCGCGCTCTGGAGCTTACCGATCGCATCGGCGCCCTGGCGGAGAGCGAGGGACACCACCCCGCTATCGTGACGGAGTGGGGTAGAGTCACTGTTTCGTGGTGGACGCATAAGATCCGGGGGCTTCACCGCAACGACGTGGTGATGGCCGCCAGAACCGATGAGCTTGCCGGTCAGGTGACTGGCGGGGCCTGATGTCTAGAACGCCAGTCACGTAGTCAGTCCACCTGCGCTGCGGTCAGAGGCTGGATGACATGGAGATTGTGGACGACGGCGCAGCGCAGGAGGTCGAAGTTGTTTCTATGTTTTAGTAGGTGGTAACAGCAGGTGCTTGCTGCGGCTGCAAAGGCAGACTGAACGAGAACTCGCTGCCCTCCCCTGGTCGACTGCTCACCCAGATGCGGCCCCCGTGTGCCTCGATGATCCGGCGCGTGACGTAGAGCCCCAGTCCCAGCCCTTTCACATCCTGGCCTTCGGCCCGTCCGCGGAAGAAACGCTCGAACAGGTGCTGCTGGTCTTCCTCGGGTATCCCCTGCCCCTGATCGCGAACGGCGACCACGACGTAATCGTCCTCGTGCCGGGTACTGATGACAACCCGACCGCCACTGGGCGAGTACTTGATGGCGTTGCTGACCAGATTATTGAGTACCTGTTCCAGCCGGTCGTGGTCCCAAAGACCCTCGAAGGCCCCCCGGTCGAGCAAGAGGTCGATCTTGTGGCGGGACGCCACGACACGAAAACGAGAGGTGACATCCTCGAGGACGGGACGAAGATCCATCTGCTGCGGCATCAGCTCGAACTGCTGGCGCGAGAATCGGGTGACATCCAGCAGGTCGTCGACCAGCCGGGCGAGCCTGCCTACCTGCGCGTCGATATTATCCGCGAAGCGCTCGGCCTGTGGATCGCCCGTGATCTTGCGGCGCAGCATCTGCGCGTATCCTTTGATGGTGGTGAGCGGTGTTCGTAGCTCATGGGAGACGATGGACAGGAACTGATCCTTCACCTGCAGGGCTTCTTGCTGGCTTTCCAGCAGCTCCGCATTGTTGGCGGCAATCGAGAGCTGGTAGGCAAAGTTGGTGATAACCTGCCGTTCCTCCGGAATAAACCGGATATCGCCCTCTCGAGCAGTGACAAAAATCGAATCTCCCAGCACCGGAACGACCATTACGATATAGTCGCCGGTTTCAAAGCTCGTCGGTCCCGTCGCTCTCTGCGCTCGTTCTCTGGCTCCCTCCCACCACGACATGTCTTCGGATGCTTCGCTATAGCACACCGGCGCATGAGTCAGATCGGCGCGCTCGACCAACATAACGGCGGCAGTTCGCAGCAGCTGGCAAAACTCACGCAAAACCGGTTGGACATCGCCCCCGGTGCGCAGAATGTTGGGCAGGATGGCTCCCGACCGGGCAAGAAACGAGAGATGGGTGATGCGCTGCTCGAGCGACGCCGCCATGCTGTTGAAAGCCTCGGCCACCGTG
>DASVZE010000156.1:0-5836 GCA_036391775.1 Chloroflexota bacterium
ACACGACGATTCCATTCGCACCGTACTCGAGGGCCTTTCGAGCATCATCGGGGTGCAGAATCCCTTTGAGAAGCACGGGGAGAGATGTCATGGAGCGAATGGCATCCAGATCGTTCCATGAGAGCCGGGGATTGCTGAAGATGCGTAGCCATTGCTGCGCCGCGGCCTGCAGGTCTTCCTCGGGTGGGCGGACAAGTAAGGCCCTGAACACCGGGTCAGACACGAAATTGGCGAGACCCTCCCCGGTCAGAAACGGTAGATAGCGGTTCCGTAGATCACGTTCCCGCCAGGCAAGAATGTTGGTGTCCAGTGTGACGACGATGGCCGAGTAGCCCGCCCGTTCCGCCCGCTGCACCATGCTGCGCACGATCTCGGGGTTGTTGACGGCGTAGAGCTGGAACCAGCGGGGCGCCTCGCCCATCACGGAGGCGACCTCCTCCATCGACACGGAGGATAGCGTGCTCAGAATAAACGGCACGCCGAGCGAAGCAGCCGCTCGAGCCGAAGCGCGATCGGCATCCGGATGAATAACCGATTGCACGCCCACAGGTGCAAGCAGCAGCGGCGCCGATAGTGGCAGTCCGAGAAGTGATGTGGCGAGAGTGCGGTGCGACACGTCGCGCAGCATGCGCGGGGCAATACGCCAGCGATAGAACGCCTCCCGGTTGGCCCGCATCGTGTCCTCGGCTCCGGCACCTCCGGCTACATAGCCGAACGGGCCGTCGCTCAGCACATCTCGCGCTCCCTGCTCCCATTCCTCGGCCGAGAGCGGGAGATCGCTTCCTTGCGTGTAGAGCGCAAGCTGCTGCTCCGGCCCTCTAATCGTGACGGGTTCCGGTTCCCTCATGGTGTCTGGACCACCTGGACGGCGACCAGAAAGACAATTGCCAGGACGACGGCGAGCAGGAGCAATAACCCCACCAGAGCGGGAGGCATGCGGTAATCGGCGTGCGGATCTGTGGCCGGCATCTCCCATACAGTACCGCCTTTGCCCCCAAAGGTCCATGCTAGACTTGGTCTGCATTTTTGGCCCCAGACCTGGAGTGTTGTATTGACTGACGGCCCCGTGGGGCGCCGCCCGCTCCTCGTCCTGCCGACATATAACGAGCGGGACAACCTGGTTCCCCTGGTCGAGGAGATACGCGCTCAGCTTCCACCCGTCACCGTGTGGATCGTGGACGACAACTCGCCCGATGGAACGGGAATGATCGCGGACGATCTAGCCGCGCGCGATCCGCATGTCCAGGTCATCCACCGTTCCGGAAAGATGGGCCTGGGTACGGCGTACGTTGAGGCATTTCAGCGCGCCCTGAAGGACGACTTCGATTGTGTCCTGGAGATGGATGCGGACTTCTCACATGATCCGAGCTACCTGCCGGCGCTGGTAGAAGGTTTGTGCGACGCCGATCTAGTGATCGGGTCGCGGTACGTCCTCGGTGGAGGAACGCAAAACTGGTCCCGTTTACGGCAAGCGATCAGCCAGGGCGGCAACGTGATAGCGCGGTTTGGCCTGGGTGTGAAGACGCACGATGCCACAGGCGGGTTCCGGGCGTTTCGTCGCACGACCATCGAGCAGCTGAACTTCGATGAGCTGCGGCTGCGCGGCTATGGCTTTCAGATTGAGGTGGTGTTCCAGGTCGAGAGCCGGGGACTGCGCATCAAAGAGATTCCGATTGTTTTTGTCGAGCGTGCGGCAGGTCACTCCAAGATGTCGCGCGATATCGTGCTGGAGGCCGTGGTGCATATCTTGCGGCGCAGGCTGCGAAAGCTGGCGGGACACAGACCAACGGTTCGTCAGAGGAACGAGGGGCCGGACGCTTCTCCGACCGACGTACCGCACCGATCCTGACACGCCCGTCGCTCGATGCAGGGATCGGCGAATCCAGGAGGAGGAGACGATGAGATGAACAGCGAACCTCTCGCGGCCGCAAACCACGTTTCTGATCGCCAATCCGCCATTCTGTAGAGACCGTGCCCGCGTGCCGACCAGTTGCAAATAAGCAGGATCTACGCGGACCCGTACCGGTCATGGTGTCGCACCCAGTATTGCGGGCCGTCGTGACCGGCTTCATCGCGGCCCTTCGGGACCAGATCGAGAAAATGATAGGCGCCGTTCACCATGTCGATGCCGCGCGCAAAGGCGGAATACGTGTGGTACACGTCCCCGTTCTCATCTTGATAGAAGACGCTGAGTCCCTCACGATCATTCATCCCCGGATTGCCTGAGCGGTAGTTGTAGAAAGCCTCACCGCTTGCCCGCTGTTCCGGAGTAAAAGAGACGTTGTAGTCGTAGTTGAAGTCGGTGCCGGAGGATGAGACCCAGTCGAAGCTCCAGCCCATGCGCCGCCTGAAGGCTTCGATTTTGCTCAAGGGAGCACGCGACACAGCCACGAAGCTGACATCGCGCTGCTTCAGGTGCACATCGATTCCGTTGAAGTTGTCAGCCCAGAACGAGCAGTGAGGACAGCCTTCGTCGTCTCCGGGGTCGAACATGAAATGGTAGACGAGCAGCTGACTACGTCCCCCGAAGAGATCGGCCAGACTGACTTTTCCGTTTGGTCCCTCAAAGACGTAGTCCTTCTCGACTCGCTCCCACGGCAGGTCCTGACGCTGCCGGCTCAGCTCATCGCGCAGGCGCGTGAATTCCTTTTCGCGGGCCAGTAAGCGGATACGGGCCTTGATCCACTCGTCGCGTGACACAACCGGATGACTTCTTGTCGACGTGCCTGGGCTGGACATGGGTGCGCCTCCTCGAATACTCACGTACAGACTCTATAGTAGTCCTCTGGAGCGATCATTTCAATGCAAACTAAAATGAAGTGAAGGATGCGGTACCTTGTTATGACTCACCCGTATCAGCCAGCCGCCCGATTCTGTCGATCTCTGGCAGGGATGAGGGCTGTGTATCGGTCAGGGTCGCAGCGAACCGGGCATGAACCGGGACGGTCGCATGGTCTCACCCGTTGGCTATACCGGCAAAAATGCGGTTCAGGCAAAGTGCTCTGTCACGGTCTCCCGTGACCTGAATGTCCCGCCCTTCCTCCCCGTTGAGATCAAGTCTCCCTGCGGTGAGGCGGAGGAACTGGTCCGCAGTGACGTGAAGCGTCATCTGCGGCGTGCCGCTCTCGCCTCGTCGCGTTGTTAATTGGCCGTCTTGAGCGACGACTGTGACCGGGCCAATGCCGTCGCCGACCTGCAAGAGGTAGGATCCGGGACAGGCATCGATCCCGTCCTTATGGGCCAGCTGCGAGCAGGTGTCCACCCATGGATCCGCGACGGCCACCGCCCATTCGGTTGGGATGGTGACGATCCCTTCTCTGGGAACCTTGGCATCGCGGTCGTGCAGGACCGCTTCAGTGGCGGAGATGAAGACAGATCGCCACAGTGGTACCTTCATCCAACCGAGGCTGACGAGTTGCTGGAGTTCTTCTGGAGAGGCTTCGGCGATACTTTGCTCAATCTCCATCGCTGCCTCCTCAATTCGTTGCGTCAGTTCGGCGCCGGATAAAGTCTTGAGCCGCTCATACTCCTCGTTGGGTATCGGCACTTCGCCACGGGTGACCCCGCGGACCAGGTTGGGATACCAGACGGCTTCGCCTGCTATGTGCCCTGCCAGATCGCGAACCGTCCATTTTGCGCAGCCGGTGGGACCGTTCCATTCAGATTCGGGCAAAGAACCCAGATACCGGGCGGAGTCCGCGAAACCCTGCCGGGCAACGCGCGCCCAGGTATGCGCCTTTTCTCGCTCCTCGGGTCCGGTCGAGGTCATGGTCTCTCTCCTTTAGTTGGGTGAGATAGGTGCAATGGCTCTAATCCGTCCCGCATCCGGGAGGATGCGTCGCCAGTGCAATGAATTCAGCGATGATACGTAGAGCCGGCCGTCGCTGGTGACGGCAAAAAGATCATCGCCCATCTGTGTGAAGCGCTCCATCATTCTGCCGGGCCAGGGCAGGCCGAGTCCCTCTCCGGCCGGGTTCCACGTGGCGCCGCCATCGCGCGACTCCTCCACACGGCCATTCATCTGCGACACGCTGGGTGAGGGACCCAGCACGATATGCTCCGGGTCCCCGGGATCTACCCATACCGCGCGACAGTACGAATCGAGGTGCGACACAATCCATGTGTTTCCGCCATCGGCGGAGCGATAGAGTCCCTCCGCCGTAGCGGCGTAGACCAGGTCGGGTGAAGAAGGATGGACGACGATTGAGTGAATGTCGGCGTGCACCCATGGCTCGGGGGGAATGTCGAAGTTAGGTTCGCCCGAGCTTCCGGCGGCCAATCGCCAGCTTTCTCCCGAGTCCTCGGAGAGCAGCACTCCGCCCACCTCAACACCGGCATAGACGTGGTTACCGTGGAAGGCAAAGCTACGAACGCACCCGGCTTCCGGCGAATAGGGAAGGAACCAACCATACTTGTCGCGCAGCCGCGCCACCTCCGGGCATTCGCTCCAGGCACCGCCCCCGTCGTGCGACACGAAAATGGCCGCCGGCTCAGTGCCCGCGAACTCTAGATCTGATACCGCGGGATGGAAAGCGAGCCAGCGTACGTGTCGGGCGCTCAATCCAGCCGAAGCGTCCTCCCACGTATGGCCGCTGTCGTCCGAGCGAAATATTCCGTCGGTTGTGCCGGCCAGGATCACTCCTTCGCGAGCGATGACAGCCGTGGTCGGGTGACTCTCGAGAGATCGATGAGAAACGGACCAGGTGTCAGTCACTCGACCGCACAGCACAATTCCGCTCTCTGTTGCCAGAACGAGCAACTCTTCCATATTGGTGATCCTGCCTTCCCCATCATATGGGACAGTTGACGTTCCTCTCATGCGCGTGATACAAGAGAACAATCTTTAACGGCAGACGGGGAAGAGTAGACGTTCCGGAGGATGCAGCGAGCCGGCGGTGGTGTGAGCCGGTATCCGAACGGCGTTGAATGGACCCCTGAGCCGCCCGCCGAAGGCCGCGCGGCCGGTAGGCGTAGCCGGGTTCGCCGCCCGTTACCGTGGCGCGAGCGCCAGAGCGCTCCTCAGAGTGAGGCCTTTGCCTAAATAGGGTGGCACCGCGGGTAGCCCCTCGTCCCTATCGGGACAGGGGCGTTTGTATTTTTTAGGAGGCTATCGCGGTGAGAGAAATGCTGAGCCGGGTCATTGCGGGTGACTCGTTGAGCACTGAAGAAGCCGCCGCTCTGATGGGGCAGATGATGGACGAAGAGCTTACCCCTATTCAGTTGGCGGGTTTCCTGGTTGCGCTACGCGCTAAGGGAGAAACTTCCGACGAGATCGTGGGATTTGCGCGCACCATGCGTGCCCGGGCCCGACCTATCGAGATTCGGGAACCCGTGGCGGATACATGCGGCACCGGTGGGGACGGACAGGGAACGTTCAATATTTCCACCGCAGCGGCGCTCATTCTGGCTGCGTGCGGACAGCCGGTGGCGAAGCACGGTAACCGCGCGGCGAGCGGCCGCTGCGGCAGCGCAGATGTGCTTGAGGCGTTGAATGTCGACGTTTCCTTGCCGCCGGCGGGCGTTGCTCGTTGTATCCGCGAGGCCGGCATCGGGTTTCTTTTCGCTCCGGCCTTTCACCCCGCCACGAAATTTGCCGCCATTCCGCGTCGTGAGTTAGGTGTACGCACCGTGTTCAATCTGCTTGGGCCACTGACTAATCCGGCGGTCCCTCGCTACCAGCTACTTGGAGTGAGCAGCGACGATCTGCTTGATCTGATGGCCGGATCTCTTTTGCAGCTCGGTGTGGAATGCGCCCTGGTGGTCCATAGCGCCGACGGACTTGACGAGATCAGTGTCGCCGGGCCGACACATGTGCGCGAGGTTCGCCGTGGTGAGG
>DASVZE010000157.1:0-3285 GCA_036391775.1 Chloroflexota bacterium
ATCTGGCAGCAGCCCTGCTGCGGGCTTCATACGCGACGTAGTGAGGGGATCAATCATGGCGGTAGACAAACGCTGGAAAAGCCCGGAGATGAAGCTGCGCGCCAGACTGTCGAAAGCACAGGAGAAGCTGTGGCAAGCGCAGACGAAACGCACGCGGACCATAGTGCGCGGGGAGCTACAGGTGGAGGAGGCCCGCTGGCGGGCTGCCAAACAGCTGGCAAAGGCGACCAAGAAGGTGGAGCGCGAAGCGGCGAAGGTTGCCGCGCTTGAGGCCAAGCTCCCGCCCCTGGTTCCACCAGCAGCAGAGGAGAACGACCGACGGTTTCAGCCGGCACAGACCCTGCTTAGCGCTGAGATAACGCGGAGCGTCTCGGAGGGGAATGACATCCTGCGCCATGACACACCGCCGGTTGACCAGCCATCCTCGGTGAATGGAGATGGCCGCGGTCTATGAGCGATCAGGAACCACTGGCGGTCCTGGACGTCGGATCCAATACAATTCGCCTGCTTGTTGCCCGCCTTCATGACGGCACGCTGGAGCCTGTTCTCGACACGAGCGAGTTTGTCCGGCTGGGTCGCGAGGTAGACCGGACCGGGCGTCTGCAAGAGGACCGGGAGCAAGCCGCGGTGCGTGCTATCGGAGAACTGGCGCTTCAAGCGCGGGCTCATGGCGCTTCCGGCATCCAGGCCATCGCTACGAGCGCCGTGCGCGATGCGGAAAACGGTCCCGAGTTCGTGCAGCGCGTGCGAGACGCGACAGGCGTCGACGTCCAGATCATCTCGGGAGAGCGCGAGGCGGAGCTGACTTACCGCGGGGCCACACTGGGCCTCGACGTGGGTCACGGCGTCATCGTGTGCGATCTGGGTGGAGGCAGCGCGGAGCTGATCTCCGCCGATGCGTCGGGAATCCGGTGGGCAAGGTCCGAGAAGCTGGGATCCGGCCGGCTCACCGAGCGCTTCGTGCAGCACGATCCGCCTCAAAGCGACGAGCTGGAAGCGGTCGCGAGCTTCGTGCGGGAAACCCTGCAGCGTCTGCCGGAGGCCCACTGCGAACTGGCGGTCTTTACCGGCGGAACGGCAACCAATGTAGCACTCCTGGCCGGATCGCAGGACCGTGTGGCGCATCTCAGCATGGCGCAGGTCGAGGAGGTTGTCCACACCCTGGCCACTCTCCCGGCAACTGAGATCGTCCAGCGCTATGGAGTACAGGAGGAACGAGCGCAAGTTTTGCCGGCAGGCGCGGCGGCTGTCCACGCAATTGCCGGCTTTTACGCGGCGCGGGATATCGTCATCACCCGGCACGGCATCCGTGAGGGAACGCTGCTCGCGTAGTCCTATCTTCAGCAGCTGGGCGCCCAAAAAGGTAAGACAGGCGTAAGGGTTTGTTCCGTTCCCTGGCCGTGCCCACTGATACCTTTAAAGGAGATGCTTCGCTACCTCCGCTTTTTCGTGCCGCTCCTGACCTTGCTTGCCCTGTGCACCATCGTCTCCGGCTGTGGGACATCGACCAGCGCCTCCGGATTGACTCTGCATATCTGGTACAGCACCGACGATCCGGTGGAACGCGCATGGTCGCAGCAGCTGGCGCATCGCTTTGAGAGCGCGCACCCCAACGTCCAGGTCCGGCTATCGGACTACAGCTTTGAGGATCTCAATACCAAGCTTCAGCTCGCGCTCACGGCTGGGAATGCACCGGATCTGGCCTACGTCACGCCACGAGGGCCGGGCATCCCGACGTATCTGGCAGCGCACCGCCTGCTGGACTTGACGGCCGATGCGCGGCGAGGAGGGTGGTCTCAGCGCCTGCACTCGGGTCTCCTGGCACAGTACAACCAGCCGTTCTGGTACATGGGTGTGCCGCGAGGGCACATTGTCGCGGTACCGACATCGCTGGCGGCAGCCGGCATTATGGTGAACACGCGGCTTCTGCACCGGCTTCATCTCTCCGTGCCGGTCTCGCTGCAAAGCTTTGAGGCAGATCTGGCTCGCGCCAAAGCGACCGGTTTGACACCGATCGGGATGGGCAATGCGGATGGCTGGCTGGGTGACGACTGGTACCTCACCCTGGTGAATGCGCTGGTCCCCCCCTCGTCGCTCGAACCGGAGCAGCGGCTCGATCCGCGTTTTAGCTTTCAGCGACCGGCCTTCGTCCGGGCCGGCACCATTCTGCAGCGCTGGGCAAATGCCGGATACTTCACGCACGACTTCGGCGGCCTGGATGCCCAGGAGGGCGTCGATCAGTTCTTCCACGGCACAACTCTGTTCCAGCTCATCTCCAGCTCCGAGAACTCGCAGATCGTGACCGATCAACAGACCACTCACGTTCCCATCGGCGTCTTTGCTTTTCCCCGGGTACACGGCGGGCGCGTCATGCCGGCGACCGGCTACGAAGGGTGGGTGATTCCCGCGGCCGGCCGGCATCCTCAGGCGGCTGCGCAGTTCATCGATCAGCTACTCTCCCCCGGCACGGCAACCTTTCTGGCACAACAGGGGCAGGTACCCTCACAGCGTGGATTGCCGTCGCCCCTATCGACATCAGGTGCCGGACGTTTCGTTCAGACGTACATCAGAAGCCTGGCGTCAGCCAAACCGGGCGTCTACCTGGATGCCGCTCCGGTTTCCAACTTGAACGCCACCATGGAAGCGAACGTTCAGCTGCTGTTGCAGGGGTACGAATCGCCGAGCTTCCTGGTTCGCAGTCTACAGGAGGTCTACGGGTCCCATGGCCACAGCAGAAGCGCCGCCCGCATCGACGGCGAGTTCTGAGGCGGCCAACAGGACGACCCCGGCGCCTCGACCCGCGCCTCGTCCGGCCCGTCGCTTCTCTATCACGGCCCCGCTCTACCTCTTGCCGGCCACGGTACTGTACGGATTGTTCGTGCTCTGGCCCCTGGTGCGCGTTGTCTGGCTGGCGGTCCACGCCTCAACCGGATTCAACGAAGGGTCGTTTGTGGGGCTGCAGAACTTTCAGGCGCTGATGGACGACACGCTGTTCCATTACAGCCTGGTTCACAGCGTGGAGTGGGAGACGGCTGCGGCATCTGTTCCCACCGCGCTCGGTCTGGGGCTGGCCCTGTTGCTGATGCGGACCAGGGGGCGAACGGCAGCACTGGCTGTGCTCTTTTTTCCGGCCCTATTACCGGCAACTGTCGTGGCCGCTATCTGGGTCCTGGTCTACTCCCCCGCATCCGGTATGCTGGTCACCCTCCACACTCTGCTGGGAAAGGGTGCCCTGGTTCCCGATGCGCTGGGCGACCCTCATCTCGCGCTCAAGGCGCTGTTTGT
>DASVZE010000158.1:0-1807 GCA_036391775.1 Chloroflexota bacterium
CGATGGCAGGGAGATGGTGAGCTTGCGGCCTTTGAAACGCTCGCTCACACGGTTGACGAGGTCGACCACGTAGCTGAAATCAGACGAGGAGAGCGAGAGCAGAGCAAGCTCCTCGAAGCCGGTCGAATTGACCGCTTCCTCAGCCGCGTCCACGATCTCTTCCACGGTGCGCTCCCGGACAGGGCGCGTGATCATGCCCGCCTGGCAGAACCGGCAGCCGCGCGTGCAGCCGCGCATGATCTCCACGGACACGCGGTTGTGCACGATCTCGATATTGGGGACGATGAACTTCGTCGGGGGAGGCGGAAGGTGCGCCACGATGCGCTTGACCACCGGGTTGGCGGCTCCCTCCAGCGTGCTCTCCATGTGCGAAAGGGTGCCATCATCGAGGTAATGTGCGCGATAATAGCGGGGCACATACACGCCCGGAACCCGGGCGAGGGCCTGCAGGGCTCTTTCGCGATCCAGGTCCGACTCGGCGGTCCGGGAGCCCTGCACGGCGGCGATCACATCGTGGATGACTTCCTCGCCCTCGCCGATCACGAATGCGTCGATGAACGCATGCATCGGTTCCGGATTGGTGGCTGCATGCCCGCCCGCGATCACGATCGGATGCGAGGAGTTGCGATCCGCCGATCGAACCGGGATGCCGGACAGGTCGAGGATGTTGAGCGTATTCGTGTAGAGAGTCTCGTATGGCAAGGAGAAGCCAACGATATCGAAATCAGCCAGGGGCCGCTTGGATTCGAGTGAGTAGAGGGGGATGCCATTTGCTCGCATGAGGGCTTCCATGTCGGTCCATGGAGCGTAGGCGCGTTCAGCGAGGGCGTCGTGGCGCTGATTGATCTGGTCGTACAGGATCTTCAAGCCGACGTTCGAGATGCCGATGTCGTAGATATCCGGGAAAACAAGCGCAACCGTGGTCTGGACTGCAGCCCAGTCTTTGACGACGATGTTGAGTTCGCCCCCCACATACCGGCCCGGCTTCTGTACATCTAAAAGAATCCGCTCCAGGCGGCCCTCAATTTCTTGAGGAGTGAGCATGCGGGCGATTATACCTGATAAGAACTATCAAAATTGATAGCCATGAGAACTCAGAGGACGTCAAACCTATAATCCTGATGAGAAGAGACAGCCCAGAGAGGAGACCTATGATGAAATCACTGCTCGTGCTCGTGTTGTCATTTGCGCTGACCGGTTGTGCTGCGCTTGCACCTGCTTCGCCTACAGCCGGGCCGACGAGCACGCCCCAGGTCATCATCCAGACCGTCGTTGTGACGGTACTGGTCACCGTGCCGCCGACGGAAACGCTCACTCCCACGGCGACGTGGACGCCGATCCCGACATTTACGCCGCAGCCCACCGACCTCACCACGACACCCGGCACGGGCACTCCGGCGGGCACTCAATCAGGAACCGTTATTGCACAGACGCCACAGACCGCGGCGATTGGCAGCCCGGGCGCCACCCTGCCCGCGGACGCCGGAGGCGGCTTTTTCACCAGTATGACGCGCTCCACGGATGCCTTCTCGGGGAGCTGCCAGCCCGAAACGGTCACGTTTGGCTTGTCCACCACGAGTCCGAGTATCACCGAAGTCGACCTCTTCTATCGCCTGGAGGATCAGAATAGCAGCAGCATCACGAACTGGGTGGATGTTGGCAAGATGACGTCGCTCAGCGCCGGGAACTTCACATTCGATTTCAAGTACACTTATATCCCGCGCGACCTGCGGATGCAGAAGGCCTGGCTCGATTATCAATTTGTGGCGCTCAACAACCTTGGGCAGATAGTGGGTCGGAGCGCACG
>DASVZE010000159.1:0-3642 GCA_036391775.1 Chloroflexota bacterium
ACCCCATGGGTCGAGTCTTTGATGCTTGCGGATAGCTGCCGTCTCGCGCAGCATCTTGTACGCCCAGACCGTGCCGAGCAATCCGAAAGGAACATTTACCAGGAAAACCAGGCGCCAGTTGACCGCGGCCAGGATTCCTCCCAGAATCAGGCCGCCGACAGACCCGACAACGGCCGAGATCTGATTGATGCCGAGACCCAGACCCCGCTCATTGGCAGGGAAGGCGTCGGTCAGGATGGCAGCGCTATTGGCAAAGAGAAAGGATGCGCCGATGGCCTGCACGATGCGAAAGCCGATGATCTCCAGCGCCCCGGTACTTCCGGTGCTGGGTGTCAGGAATAACAGAATTGAACCGAAGGTAAAAACTGCGAACCCGGCGTTATACATCTTCACGCGGCCGAAGATATCCGAGATGCGGCCGACGGTCACCAGCAATGTCGAGGTGACCACCATATAGCCCATCAAAATCCACAGCAGAAAACTCGTGTTGCCCGGTGTGAGTGGATTGATATGGATGCCGTTGAAGATGGTCGGCAATGCAATCAGCACAATGCTGGCATTGAGGCTCGCCATCAACATGCCCAGCGTTGTGTTCGATAGGGCAATCCACTTGTAATGGACGTCCCCGCGCCCCATCAGCGTCGCCGGTTCATGGACACTTTCTGCCATACTGTTTCCGTGCTCCCTCATTATCACGCATTACTAGCCGCCAAGATCTTGACTGGCGAAGCGCGGTAGTTATAATACACAATTATTATGCCATGAAAGTATACGATACTGTCGACCGAGATGCCTTGCGGACGGTGGGTACCATGCTCCGCTTTGTGCGCGTGGTGGATCAGCAGTTTCGCCGCTTCTCCCCTGGCACTAGCCTGACCGATCTCAGCGTTCTGGCACAGTTGAACCGTGGGGTCGATACCCCCTCCGCGCTGGCGGATGCGCTACATCTGGACCGGCCACGTGTGACGCGCATTACCGATCACCTGGTCGAGCTGGGTTACATCGAGCGCGAAGAGGATCAGGAAGACCGCCGCCGCTGCCGTCTGCATCTGACACTGACGGGGGAGGCCTATCTGGACGATGCTAGCCTCGCGGCATCACAGGCAGTCGACAGCCTGCTGGGCCCGCTGACCGATGAGGATCGGGAGGCTCTTCTGCGCGGACTCAATGCGGTCCGCCCCATTGTCGACAGCCGGTAGCGGGATCCTTGCTCTACGCGCCACAGGTGCCGGGTGCCGCTCTGGGACCACAAAACGGCGCCTGGAATCTGATGGCATTCCGTATGTTCACGGTGTCCTTACGGCGATTGAGCACCACCGCGATAGTAGTAAAGGTGGCCCAGGAATAGGCACTGTTGCTTACTTCTCCGGTCGCGGTATTGCCCGCTACGCGCTTTAGCGTGAACTTCACAAAGCCGCCGTCATAGATCAGATTCCCCCGCCACTGATCGCAGGCAGTCACGATCGTCCCATTGCACTGCCGGTACGTCCTGAAAATGATCCGTCCCTGCCCGTTGGGGTGAACGATCAGGACTCCACTATGGGTTGTCCATGTACCTGAAAACGCGGCGAATGCGGGTGACGGTGTGATCGAGCTGCCTCTTGCAGGTGATAACCCCCATCCGAGGGAGACAAGCAGGATTCCAGTTACAAGGCCTATAACAAAGCGAATCACGCTAGATTCCTCCTTCGACGTGACGAAATCCGTCAGGATACAGATCGTCGACTGTGGTGCGCTCCTCAGTATCGATCGTCAGACCGTCGTGAGCGCGTTTGGTGGCAAGTCCTCCTTTAAACTCTTCCACCGTACGCTCTCCGTGGCCGTCAGGCAACACCCTCTTCAGGCAAAAAGCTGGACATGGACATATCACTGGAGGTACAGTGTGCGGTGTGCTGAGTCTCGTCCCTGAAGAGAGACTCAAGAGGCCCCGACCTGCCAGGGTTGGGGCCTCTTGTCGTTTGTGGGGAGTAGATGCGCGCTGAGCCGCTAGTCCCCTATTCCGCTGGCGGCAGGGAAAATCGGCACGGCAGTTTCGTCAGTCCCCGATTCACCCTTACTCTCACGTCCGCAAGCAGATCATCGAGCCTGTAGCACTTCTTGTCAAGACGCCAGATATAGATCATCCCAGGTGGAGACACACAATATACAGGAACGTTCAACAATTTAGCGCTGTACGACTCACCCGTCTCCCATTCCGCCCGATCAACCGACTCAATTCCGCCTATATTTTGACCGTGTCCGGACACGCATGTGTTCAAAGTGGCGTACGTACTGCCTCATCCATCTATCCCGTCGGGGCGGTTTCTGCTATGTTCGGCCCCGCCGCTCTGCGCCAAATCCAGCCGGCGGCTACAACCGACAGACTGATCAAGGAGAGGATGAACAGGCCCTTTGATGGACCATAGCGGCTGGAGATCCAGCCAACCATCACGTAACCCAACGGCACGCTGCCATTGAAGACGAAAATGTACACGCTGGTAACCCGGCCACGGAGGTGATCCGGCGCGATGGTCTGGAGCATGGTGATGGCAAGTGTGGCGAACACGCCCTCGGCGCCGCCGACAATCGCGATCAGGAAAAGCGACAGGAGAGCGATGTGTGAGACGGCAAAAGCTGCTTCCAGTACACCGAAGACCAGCATACCGATCAACACGCGCCGGCTGGTTGGCTGCATATTGCTCCATGCCAGTAACAATGCGGCCACAATCGAGCCGATCCCGGACGCGGCGGAGAGAAAGCCAAAGCCACGCGCCCCGAGGTGCAGCACCTGGGTGGCGAAGAGCGGCAGCACTACCTGGAAATTGGCGCCGAAGAACACCACCAGACCGACTACCCCGATCAGCCACACCATGGTTGGGGTGGTCAGGACGTAGCTCAATCCTTCGCGCAGGTTCTGCCATGTCGTCGGACGTGTGCCTTCGCGTGCCCAGGAAGGCGCCCGTGCGCGTAGCTCATAACTATTCATCAGCAGGAGCCCTGCGAGCACCGCAACAAAGCTGAGCGTGTTGAGCAGAAAGAGGGTTGAGACTCCATTAACGGCAATGAGGATACCACCCAAGCTCGGACCCACAATCCGCGCCACATTGACAAGCGAGGAGTACAGGGCCCAGGCATTGGTGAGGTCGTCACGGCCTACCAGCTCCACGACGAATGCCTGCTGGACGGGTGTGTTAAGGCAATATGCGAATCCCAGCAGCAGTGCCAGGAGATACACCTGCCAGATCTGGATTGCGCCGCTCACGACCAGCGTCCAGAGAAGGCATGCCTGGATCATGGCCGCCGACTGGGTCCCGAAAAGGAGGCGCCGTTTGGGCCAGCGATCGGCGAAGACTCCACCGACCAGAGAGAAGAGCAACACCGGCATCGACTGCAACGCGCCCACCAGTCCAAGCTGAAAGGCGCTGTGAGTCAGCTGAAGGACCAGCCAGGCCTGTCCCGTAATCTGCATCCAGGTGCCGATAAGCGAGATGGCCTGGCCAAACCAGAAGAGTCGAAAGTTACGCTGACGTAACGATCTGAAGGCACGCCGCAGATCTGCGCCTGCGTCTCGGGGGGTTGAGGATACGCCCGCAATGCACCGCAAAGTAAAGTGCTAGATTGAAAAGTGACGCAGCGCTCGTGTGCCGTAGACAGGGCTGCCCT
>DASVZE010000160.1:0-2884 GCA_036391775.1 Chloroflexota bacterium
CACCTCAACTACAGCCCCGCGGACGGCGCTGACATGCCCCGGATGCCCGATCTTTTGCGCTTCAGCGCCGTTCATTGCACCAATCCATTAAAGGTAGGTAGACACCTTTGAGGTCCACTCTATGCCGCCGCGGGACATGCCAACATCGGGTTGGGGACTGATTTCCCGCGTCAATAGGTCTGAAACAGACATGCCTCACGCTGACACCAAGGATTCAGGCTCACAGCGTCCAGAAATAGGGTCGGCGCCCTATGTGCGCGGCGTGCGTGAGAGCCTAAGGTTTCCTTGAGCCCTGGATTTGGAGGACATACCAATGGCGAAAGCTATGCAGCTCGTGGTTGACATCGGCCGCAGTGTTTTTGTCCGTGGCGCAATAGAGTGACAACTGGGTTGATAACGGAGGAGCATAATCTGATGGCCATAGCTGGTCCAGCCAGCAGTCCTCCACCCTTCTGGGTTGACGACGTAGACACTCTCTGCCGGTCTATGGATTCCACGCCCGCCGGCCTCACTGCCGCAGAAGCAAAACAGCGGCTCCAGGAGTTTGGGCCGAATGATCTGGCGCGTCAACGCAAGAGCGCGGCCCTCGAGATCATTCTCTTCTTCACCAATCCGCTTGTCCTTATTCTCCTCCTGGCAGCGCTCGTTTCCGGTGTTATGGGCGAGTACGTCAACGCCGGCCTTATAGCAGTGATCGTATCGCTCAGTGTTTTGCTTAACTTCTTTCAGGCCTACCGTTCACAGCAAGCAGCAGACCGGCTTCGACAGCTTGTCGTGACGACGGCAACCGTCCTGCGTGATGGGGGATGGCTCGAGATCCCGCAAGCGGACATTGTGCCCGGTGACGTGATACGGCTCTCTGCCGGGGATTTGATTCCGGCAGATGCCCGCCTGATCGAATCACAAACCCTCTATGTGAACGAGGCGGCTTTGACCGGGGAGTCGATGCCTGCCCGAAAGGAGGCTCAGTCATCGATCGCGAGCACAGCGCTGGTAGACGCACGCGATGCCGTCTTTCTCGGTACATCAGTGGTCAGTGGCACTGCCACCGCGGTCGTGGCCCACACGGGCCGCCAGACCGAGATCGGGCACATTGCTCAGCACCTGGCTGCTCGTCCGCCCCAGACCGAGTTCGAGCGGGGTACTCATGCCTTCGGCATGATGATTATGCGCACGGTCATCTTGCTTGTCCTTTTTGTCTTTGTCGTCAATGCGCTGGTCAAGCACACCTCCTACCTGGAGTCGTTCCTCTTTGCCATCGCACTGGCGGTTGGTCTGACACCCGAGTTCCTGCCCATGATCATGTCCGTCACCCTCTCGGCGGGAGCCCTGCGCATGGCTCGGAAAAAAGTCGTGGTCAAGCGACTTGCCACAATCGAAAACTTTGGCTCAATGGATATCCTGTGTAGCGATAAGACGGGAACGTTGACCGAGGGGAAAATAGCACTTGAGCAATACGTCGATATCCACGGCGATACAGACCAGAATGTTCTTCTCTATGCGGTTCTAAACGCGGCATTTGAGACAGGAATCAAGAGCCCTCTAGACGATGCCCTTGTTCATCACTCGCATCCCGATATTGCTCGATACACCAAGGCGGGGGAGATTCCATTTGACTTCCTGAGGCGCCGGTCTTCTATCGCTGTCCAGGACGGCTCCGGGTATCTCCTCGTCACCAAGGGAGCACCGGAAGGTGTTCTACCCCTCTGTCAGGACTTTGAGCGCGGCGGGAAGAAAGCCCTCTTTCAGGATGAGGACCGCCAGATTGCGGATCAGACGTTCCGCCGTCTCAGTGGAGAAGGTCAACGCGTTCTCGCCGTCGCCTACCGCCGCGTCACGCACAACGCGCGCTACACACCGGAAGACGAGCACAATCTTACCCTGGTCGGATTCGCCGCCTTCCTGGACCCTCCCAAAGAGAGCGCGGCAAAGGCGCTGGCCGACTTGCGGGAGGCAGGAATCGCGGTCAAGATTATGACCGGGGACAACGAGCTGGTCACGCAGGCGATCTGCTGCCAGGTCGGCCTGGATGGTACCGGCATCGTTCTGGGAGAGCACCTTGATCGGACGAGCGATGAGGCCCTAGGGGTGCTGGCGGAGCGCACCTCCGTGTTCGCCCGCGTCTCTCCCGAGCAGAAGAACCGGCTTATGCGCACCTTACGGGAGCGAGGTCACGTGGTGGGCTTTATGGGAGACGGTATCAACGATGCGCCGTCTCTCCACAATGCCGATGTCGGAATTTCGGTCTCCGATGCGGTCGATGTCGCGAAAGAAGCGGCGGAGATCATCCTCCTCGAGGAGTCGCTGGAGGTGCTCCATGACGGTGTTCTGGAGGGACGTCGGAGCTTCGGCAATGTGATGAAGTACATCATGATGGGGACCAGCTCAAATTTCGGCAACATGTTCAGCATGGCGGGAGCATCACTCTTCCTGCCGTTTCTGCCGATGCTACCGCTCCAGATCCTCCTGAATAACTTCATCTACGACGTATCCCAGCTCACCATTCCCAGTGACCGAGTGGATAACGGATACGTGGCGAAGCCAAAGCGCTGGAACATCAACTTTATCCAGCACTTCATGTTGATCGTCGGCCCTATCAGCTCCATCTACGACTTTCTCACCTTTGGCGTTCTTATCTGGCTCTTCCACAGCTCTGAAGCGCTTTTTCACACCGGTTGGTTTGTTGAATCACTGGCAACACAAACGCTCGTTATCCTGGTGATCCGTACCTCTTTGCCGCCCTGGAAGAGCAGGCCAAGCCGAACTCTCGTTGCAGGCATATTTATCGCCGTTGCGGTCGCCATGGTTCTTCCTTTCACGGCGGTAAGCTCGGCGCTGGGTTTCGTCGCCCTACCGGTTCCGTTCTTCATCTTTCTCGTCGTGG